>CAZPAT010000135.1:0-4217 GCA_964584485.1 uncultured Bifidobacterium sp. | reverse complement strand
CCACGATGGCCGAGGACGACGTCCCGGCCCAGTGGGAGGTCTTCAAGGAGATCAACCGCGCCTACTACGAGCAGGGCCACGAGGCCGGCGAGAAGATGGTGCAGGAGTTCCTGGCCGCCCGCGGCTAGCGACACCTCCCCACGTAGTACCCGCGAAGGGCGCCCAACGGGCGCCCTTCGTCGTTCCGCGCCACGTCGAGCATGTCCGCATGCGGGCTCGCCTGGCGCTAGTTGAGGCGGGCGGCGCGGATGTCGTCCAGAGTCGATTCCGCCACGCGCATCGCGAGCGACGGCGGGGTGGTGGTGAGCAGGGACCCCAGCAGGGCCTCGGCCTCATCGGAATCCCCCATCGCCACCAGCACCTCGGCCAGCCGCACCCGGGGCGCCGGGTCATCCGGGTTCACGAGGGCCTGCAGCCCGAGGCACCAGCGCATATCGGAGAGCAGGTCCCGGCGACGGTAGGAGCCCTCGAGGTTCAGGAGCATCCGCGTGACGGTGACCTCGGCCGGTGCCGGGGCCAGGTGCCCGGGCTCGAGGTCCGCGCCCGCGGTGTCGCGTGCGATCCCTGCGAGTTCCTCCACGGTGCGCGGCACCCAGCCATGGAACGGATCCACGTAGCGCACCCTCCCGTGGGATACATCGGCCACGACGTAGTGCCCGGGCATCGCAACGCCTTCGATGCGCGCGCCGGTCCGTCGCCCCACCGCCACGGCCAGCGCCGACAGCGCGATGGGAAGACCCCGGCGCCGCTGCAGCACCTGATCAAGGAACGAATTGCGCGGATCGTCGTAGGACCCGGTATCCCCTGAATAGCCTTCGTCGCGGAGCAGATCGAACACCGCGGTGGCGTCCGTGCCCCCGGCCAGCACGGCGAGGCGATCCACCTCATCCAGCCAGCGCTCGCAGTCGAGCCCGGGCCTCCCCTCCGCTGCGATGCGCAGGTTGGCCTCGGCCAGGTCCGGGTCGGGCGCCCTCATCAGGTCGACCAGCCGGGCCCGGTTCTCCATCGTCACGACGCACCACCCAGGAGATCGGCCTGTGCCTCCTGAAGGCCCATCCGGCACAGCGAAACGGCCGCCTGCCGCACGGCCTCGCGCTCGGGTGCCGCGCGCACGAGGCGCGCGGCCTCGGACAGCAGGTGGCCCGCGGGCATCCCGTCCGCCGCGCGCGCCGCCTGGGCCAGCAGCGGACCCGCCACGGCGTCGCGGCGCACCAGGGCCATCTCCGCCTGGGCGGCCAGCGCCACCACGCGCAGGGAGTCGGGGGCGCTCATGGCGCAACGCCCCCGAGCAATCGGCGGGCGTTGCCGCCCAGCACGGCCCGGAGCGCGGCCGCATCCCAGCCGGCCACGCGCGCGGCAGCCCCCACCAGGTGCAGCGCCTGCGCGTGGTCCCCGTACGGGCGGTCCGACCCGAACACGAGGCGCTCGGGCGGAAGCATCACCAGATCCGGCAGCGCGGCGATCGAGGTATCGAACAGCACGTCCGGGTACCCCGACGTGGCCGCTGCGAGCGCCCGGTGGTCACCGCGGCCCCCATGGGCGAGCACCAGGCGCGCGCTCGGGACGCGCTCAAGCAGGCCGGCGAACGCCGGGCCCAGCGGCCGGGCGCCGAATCCGGCGTGGAAGACCACCGGCCACCCCATATCGGTCGCCAGCCGCACCGCCGCCACGCAGGCGTCGGACTCCGGGCGGAAGCGCTGCGCCACCGGATGCAGCTTGAGCCCGCGTGCGCCGGCGAGGTGGGCCTCCTCCATCACCTGCCCGAACGGACCCGCAGGATCCACGCGGCAGAACGGCACGATCCGCTCCGGGTACGCGGCGGCGGCATCGCACACCCTGAGGTTCGCCTCCCGGAAGTCGCCCGATGCGCCCGGTTCATCCGCAGGGAACGCCACCGCCGCGGCGATGCCGTTCGCGTCGAGGTCACGGACCAGGTCGTCCGCGGCAAGGGCATGCCCGTCGCGGTCGATCCCGAGGTGCACGTGCATGTCCACGACGCCGGTGCCGTCGGGCACCACCACGCTGCGCCGTGCCCACTGCTCGATGCCCGCGAGCGCGTCCACGTCCGCCCCGGCCGCGCCGAGCACCGCTGCGTCCTGGCCAAGCAGGCGCCCAGTCAATGCGTGCGCGCCTCGAAGCCCTCGATCATGCGGCGGAACCCGTCGGGCATCGGCGTGGCGTCGCCGCCCTCCCACGACTCCACGCCCACGATCACCGCGCGTGCGTCGGCCACGTGCAGTGCCCCGTCGGCATCAATGCGCTCGAGGCGCGCCTCCATCACGTGGCTGGTGGTGCCGATGCGCGCGCACCGGACGAACACCTCGACATCGTCGTCGAACCGCAGTGGCGCGTGGAAGTCCACCCCCAGCGACCGCACCATGAACACGTGGCCGGGCTCGCCCACCAGGGGCAGCCCCGCGGCGCGCCGGTATTCGATGATCGCGCGCTCCAGGTACCGGCCGTACCGCCCGAAGTACACGACGCCCCCCGCGTCGGTGTCGGCGAAGTCCACGCGCATCCGGGTGCTGAACCCGAACGGCGGATGCTCGTGGTCGCTAGCCGACGACACGGCTCTCCCCTCCATCGATGAGCACCGAGGCCCCGGTGATGAAGGCCGCGCGCTCGGACGCCAGGAACGCCACCAGATCCCCCACCTCCGCCGGATCACCCACGCGCCCGGTGGGATTGCGCGCGCCGCGCTCGGCGATCGCCGCCTCCAGGTCCGGGGCGGCCGACAGCAACTCGCGCATGCGATCGGTGAGGATGGGGCCCGGCAGCACGTTGTTGACGGTGACGCCATCCCCCGCCACCTCCCGCGCCACCGTGCGCACCGCACCGGCAACCCCCGCGCGCGTGGCGTTGGACAACGCGAGGCCGTCGATCACCTCGCGCACCGATGTGCTGGTGATCGTGACGATCCGGCCCCACCCGCGCGCGCGCATCGCGGGCAGGGCGGCGCGCATCAACCGCACGGTCCCCAGCAGGTTCTGCTGCACGGCCAGATCCCACCCGGCGTCATCCGAGCCCATGAACGGCCCGGGCGGCGGGCCCCCGGCATTCGCCACCACGATGTCCACGGCCCCGAGGGCCTCCTGCGCCGCGGCGAGCGCACGGGCCGGGCCTGCGGGGTCACCCATGTCGGCCACCACGCCATGCGCGTCGGCCCCTGCGCCGCGGAGCGCCGCCACCGTGGCATCCACTCCAGAGGCGCCCCGGGCGGCCACCACCACGCGCGCGCCCTCGCGCGCGAGCGCCTCCGCCGCGGCCCGGCCCATGCCCCGGGTGCCGCCGGTCACAAGCGCTGCCCGCCCTGTGATTCCGAGGTCCATCGCCCCCCTTGCCCGTACGCGGCCATGTCGCCGCGTGGTCCGTCACGATACGCGGATGAGCAGCACGCAGATCCTCGCGCAGCTGGTCGGTGCCGTCGGCATCGCCCTGCTCCTGTCGTCCACCTTCATGCGCCGCAGGGCGCTGCTGCTCGCGCTGGACGCCGCCGGTTCCGCCGTCATGGGCATCCACTGGGCTCTGCTCGGCGGCACCGCCGGAATCGCCATCAGCGCCGTCGTGGTGGTGATGGACCTGGCCGGCACCGACCCACGTGACCCGCGCGGGCGGCTCGTCCTGATCGCGAGCCTCCCGGTCACCGCCGTGCTCCTGGCCGTGTTCTGGACGGGACCCATGGACATCCTCGCCGGGCTCGGCCTGCTGGGCATCGCCCTGTCACGGCTGTCGGCCGGCCAGATCCGCCTGAGGGCGCTCTCGATGGCCGCATGCGTGCCGTGGATCAGCTACGGCGTGCTGATGGTCTCGATCCCGCAGATCGCGTTCAGCGCCGCATACTTCGTGTTCATGGGCGTCAGCATCCTGCGCATCCGCAGCGGCCGGTGGCCCATGCCGGCGGCCACCACGCCCGCCGATGCCGCTATCCTGCCCGCCGATGGCCCCTAAGAAGAACAAGCCGAAGCGCGCCGGCGGACGCCGTGCCAACTACGCACCGCTTGCGCACACCGTGGGCGTGCGGCGCTTCTTCCCGTTCGGCTGGATCATGTGGGTGGGCTGGCTCATGTTCGGCCTGCTGGCCGTGGCCATGTTCGTCGAGATCTTCATCGCCGCCGCCGCGGCGACCCAGGACGGCTACTGGGGCGACGTCTTCGGGGCGGTGCTCATGACCGTCCTGTTCGGCTGGATCTTCTGGCTGTTCGGGACCAGCCGCCTGA
>CAZPAT010000134.1:0-4260 GCA_964584485.1 uncultured Bifidobacterium sp. | reverse complement strand
CGTCACCGTCGGTGACGCCGTCGACTACATCGTCGCCCGCTCCGGTTCCTGAGGATCCGGGGCGCCGCCCCAGTGACCTGGCCGGCCTGCTCGACCTGGTGGATCCCGCGCTGCGGCGCGAGGCCCTCACCCACGCCACGTGGGCGGAGCGGTCGTCGCCGTCATTCGAGCGCCTGGAGTTCCTCGGCGATGCCGTGCTGGGGGTCGTCGTGACCACGGAGTTGTTCACGCGCCACCCCCGGGCCAGCGAAGGCGACCTGACCTTCATGCGCCAGCGCGTGGTGTCGCGCGAGGCCTGTGCCCGGGTGGCGTCGGAGTGCGGGCTGCCGGAACTGATGGTGCACGCGGCGCCCCGGCGGCATGCGGATGAGGCCCGTGCGATGGCCGGCAGCCGCAACGTCCGTGCCGCGCTGGCCGAGTCGGCGATCGGCGCCGGATGGCGGGGCGCCGGCCCGGATGCCACGGCCCACGCGGTTCTGTCGTCGTTCTCCGCGGCACTGGACGCCGCCCCCGGCGGGGCGGCCGACCCGAAGAGCGCCCTCCAGGAGGCCCTGCAGGCCGCCGGCGGCCTGACCGCGCGGTACGAGATCACCGGGCAGGATGGGCCACCCCACGCGCGCACCTTCCGCGCACGGGTGCTCCAGGGCGATCGCGAACTGGCCCGCGGGTCGGGTGGTTCGAAGCAGGCCGCCGAGCGCGCCGCCGCCGCGCGCGCGCTCGACGCGATCCAGGAGGAGCGGTGACCGGATGCTGACCCGCCTCAGGATCAAGGGCTTCAAGTCATTCGCCGACCCCATCGACCTGGAGTTCGGCCCGGGGCTGAACGTGATCGTGGGTCCGAACGGCTCCGGTAAGAGCAACATCTCCGAGGCCATCGCCTGGGCACTGGGTGAGCAGCGTGCGGGTCGCCTGCGCGCCCCCGCCATGCAGGACATCCTGTTCTCGGGCGGTGATGGCCGCCAGCCTGTCGGCATGGCCGAGGTCGTGCTGACCCTCGACGGCCCGGCGGGCGATGGGCCCGCCGAGATGGGCGTGTCGCGACGGCTTACCCGTGCCGGCGACTCCGGCTACCGGCTGAACGGGTCGAACGCCCGCCTGGTGGACGTGCTGGACGCGCTGTCCACGCGGGGGCTCGGGCCGCAGTCGCTCTCCATCATCCGGCAGGGGCAGGTGGATGCCATCTGCCAGAGCAAGCCGTCGGCCCTCCGGGCCATCCTCGACGAGGCGGCGGGCACCGGCCTGCCCAAGCGCCGCCGCCACCGGGCGGAGTTGCGCCTGAAGCACGTGGACGAGCACCTGGCCCGCGCGCGTGACCTGGCTGCGGAACTGGCCTCGCGTGCGCGGTCACTGGAGCGCCAGGCCCGTGCAGCCGAGCGCGCCGCCGAGGTGGAGCGTGATCTGGCGCAGGCCCGCGAGGCGCTCATCCGCGCGCGCGCCGTGGCCGCAGCCCGCGAGATGGCCGATGCGCGCGGTGCCCGCGCGGAGTGCGCCGCTGCCGTGTCCCGCGCGCAGCAGGCGCTCGCCACCGCGCGTGCGCATGCGGCTGAGGCCGAGCGGCGCCGCTCGGCGGCCGTCGCCGAGCGCGAGGCGGCCGTGCAGTCGGCTGCGGGCCTGCGGGCCGTCGCCGAGCGGGTGTCCGGCCGGGCCGAGGTGGCCACGGGCCGGGTGGAGGCCGCCGCCGAGGAGGCCGCCCGCCGCCGCGAGATGCGCGAGGAGGCCGCACGTGCCCTGGTGGCCGCCGAGGCCGCGGCGAGCGAGATCGCCCACTCCGTGGCGCGCGCCGAGCAGGACGCGGCCCGCGCGTCGGAGCGCCTGGAGCAGGCGGAGGCTGTCCTCACATCTGCCGCCGCGGCCCTTGAGAGCGCGCGCGACCACCGGCGGGCCGTGGAGCGCGATGCCGCCGAGCGTGCGGCCGTCGAGGCCCGGATCGCGCGTGCCGTCGAGGCGATCTCGGAAATCGACGGCGAGGACGCACCCGACCCGGTGCGGGCAGAGCGCCGGGCGGGGATATCGCGTGCCCGGCGCGAGCGCGACGCCGATGCCCGGGCGGACGCCGGGCGGGCGGCGGACGCCGCGCGATCGGCGCGCGAGGGTGTCGCCGGGCGTGCGGCGCGGCTTGCTGCCGAGGCAGCGGCCCTGGCCCCGACCGATGATCGCCAGGCCGACGCCGTTCTGCTCGGCGACGGCATCGAGGTCCGCGACGGCATGGAGCGCGCGGTTGCCGCGGCCCTCGGCGAGCTCGCCGACGCGCCACTGGTGGACTCGGTCCCCGAGGGCGCGCGTGCGCTGGACGAGGGCGCGAGCGCCGCTGCGGTCGCGCGTCCTGCGGGCGCAGCGGCGCCATCGGTCGCTCCCGTGCCCGGCGCACGGCCGCTGGCCGAGGTGATCACCGCATGTCCCGCCCGGTCGCGGCCGTGGCTCGACGGCCTGCTGGCGGATGCGTGGCTGGTGCCCTCCCTCGAGGGCATCCCCGCGGGGGTCCGCGCGCGCGTGCTGGTCACCGCCGACGGCCTGGCATTCCGCCCGGGGCTCGGCATGCTCACCGGCGTGCGGGGACCGTGGGCCGGTCGGGCGCTGCACCGGCGGGCGATCGAGGCCGCCGAGCGCGCGGCCGCACAGGTGGACGGTGCGGAGGAGGCCGAACGCGTGGCGGTCGCCGCCGCGCGCCGGGCCGACACCCGGGCTCGGGCCAGCGAGCGGTGCGCGGAGCGTGCCGAGGCCCGCCTGCAGTCAGCCCTCGCGGAGCAGCGCCGTCGTGATGCCGCCCGTGCCGAGGCCGTTGCCGCCCTCGATGCCGCGCGTGCGGAGATGGCGCGACTCGGGGCGGCGCCGGTGCAGGCTGGGGACGACCCCCAGATGGCCGAGGAGGCTGCTCGCGCGGCCCGCGAGGCGCGGGATGCCGCCAGGGAGGCGTCGCGCGTCGCGGGCGCCGCGCTGGCGGAGGAGCGCGCCCGGCATGAGGACGTCGTGGCGCGCCGGGCGCGCGCCCGTGCCGAGGCCGAGGCGCCCGAGCCCGCGCTGGCCAACCACTCCGGGGTGCTCGCCGCGGCACGTGCGATGGACGCGGTGGCCCATGCGCTGGCGCCGCGTGCCGACGAGATGGACGCCCGGTCACGGGAGCTGGCGGATGGCATCGCCGCGGCTGCGACGGATGCCCGCGCTGCGCTGGGAGCGGTGGAGGCCGCCGAGCGTGTAGCCGCGCAGGCCGGCGAGGCCGATCGCGCTGCCGAGGTGGGGATGGCCGTGGCGGTCGAGCGGGCCCGTGAGGCCGGCGTGGCCGAGGACGCCCCGGCGCCGCCGCCCCCGTCGGACGACGAGGAGTCGGCAGACGTCATCGCGGAGCGCGTGGAGGCACTGGCCATGCGGCGCGAGGGCATGGGCGCGGTGAACCCGCTTGCTGCCGAGGAGCGCGCGGAGCTTGCCGAGCGCGAGGCCGAGGCCACCGAGCAGATCGCCGACCTCGAGGCGTCCGCCGAGGCCCTGCGGGCCCAGATGTCCGAACTCGACGCCCAGGTGGCCGGTGGGTTCGCGGAGGTCATGCAGGCGGTGGATGAGCGGTTCCAGGAGGTCGTGGGACTGCTGTTCCCGGGCGGCACGGGGCGTCTTCGCATCGTCGATGACGAGGGCGAGGAGGGGGTGGAGGTCGAGGTCGTGCCCGCCGGCAAGCGCGCCCGCTCGCTGGCGCTCTTCTCCGGCGGCGAGAAGTCGCTCATCGCCCTGGCGTTCTGCCTGGCGATCGCCATGGCGCGCCCCACGCCCTTCTACCTGCTGGACGAGGTCGAGGCAGCGCTCGACGACGCCAATCTCCGACGCTTCCTCGGGGTGCTCCGCCGCCTCGCGGGCGAGCGCCAGTTCATCCTCATCACCCACCAGCAGCCCACCGTCGAGGTGGCCGATCTGCTGTTCGGCGTCACGATGGGGAGGTCCGGGGTGTCACAGGTGGTCGCCCGCCGCCTGGATCGTGATGCCGAGGGGCCGGCGCGGCCCTGGGTGCGCCGGCAGCTTTCCGAGGTGCGCCCGAACGACGCACCCGCCGCCCAGGCCGGATGAGCGACACCGGCGGCGCGGCGGACCTCGGCGCGTTCGCCGAGCTCTTCGGGCTGGAGGCACCTGCGGTACCGGATGATGCCCCCGCGCCGCGTCGGGGGCTCTTCCGTCGCCTGCGCGAGAGCATCGCGGCCAGCCAGGCGCAGCCGATATCGCCCCAGCTCGCGGGCATCTACCAGTCGAAGCTGGTCTCGGACGACACCTGGGACGATC
>CAZPAT010000133.1:0-4273 GCA_964584485.1 uncultured Bifidobacterium sp. | reverse complement strand
TGCGCACGGCCCCCCGCACCAGCGGCACCCGGGCCAGCGGCCCCACCGCGAGCGTAGGGCGGGGGCCCGATGCCACCATGACCTCGCCGTGATCGTCCACCACGGCGGCCGCCCAGCGCCGGGGGCCGTGGACCAGGAGTCCGTTCGCGAGCGCCATGCCGCCGAGGCGCAGGCGCGGAGGTGCGGCAGCCATCAGGAATCCACGGTATCAGCGGCCCGACGGGCCTCGGAGCGCCGCTCTTGCGCCAGGCGGTCGCCGTCGCCGGTCATGTCGGCGAACCCCATGAGCCCGGCGATGCCCGGCTGGCCGGCATCGTCGCGGATTGCCCGCAGCATGTCGCGCGCCACCCGCCGGTAGGCGGCATGCCCCTGGGGCTGGCTGCGCAGCTCGATCAGGTGCATGGCCTCGCGGGCGTTCATCCGCAGGGCGAACCTGACGCGGTGGGCCATCGTCACCGCGTACGGCGCCTCCTCCGGCACCTCGGCGTGCACGTCCTCCCAGAGGGCCGCGGACTGCCGCTGCACGCGTTCGAACTCATCCGCGAGCCCGGCCTCCTCCACATCCGGCGAGGGCTCGAACCCCAGGGCCGGGCCCAGCGGCTGCGCCTCGAGGGTGAGGATCCGGTGGCGCTGCAGGTCGCGGTAGGCGCCGTAGTCGCACGTGACCTCGAACAGGTACTGGGTGGCCTCGAGCGCACGCCCCGGTCGCTCGCGGCGGTCGGCGCGTCCGTCCGCCCACCGGGCCAGCGCGGCGCGCACCTGCTCATCGGCCATGCCATCCACGCGCGCCCGCACGTCATCCAGCGTCGCCCCCGACGCGGGCCAGAGCGCATGCGCGAGCACGCGCCGCTCGCCATCGGTGTCATGCGCCAGCAGGCGCACGACGGCGTTGCCGGAGTCGGTGCCACCTACCGCGCCCGCGCCGCCGATCTCCTCCCACAGCGCGGCTGCCCGGTCGTCCGTGGCGGTGCGGTAGGCGCCCATCCGCTCGCCGCGGTCGGGGCGGTCGACGCGGGTGAGGAAGTCGGGAATCACCTGGCGCAGCGCGGCCAGCACCTGGTCACCCACCTCGCGCGCCTCGGCCAGCGGGTGCACGCGCAGTCGGATGATCAGCGACTCCCACGCCTGGCCGCTCGCGTACACGCCCAGGTTCGCGGTGGTGGCCGCCGGCAGCAGGCCGCGCACCGCATCCAGTGCCCGGGCGCGCAGCGCACGGCGCATGGCGGCGTCGCCGTCGGCGCCCGACTGCGCCGCCAGATGTTCCAGCACGGCCTCGAACAATCGCGCGTAGGTGGCGAATGCATCGTCCAGCACCGACTCGTAGCGGGCCAGCAGCGCCGGGCGGGCGGCGATGCCGGGCGGCCGCACGTACTTCCAGCGCCCGTCCACCCGATCCGTGTACGGCACGTAGCGGGTGGACTGCTCCAGGTACGAGGCCAGCCGGCCCCACTCGATCACCTTGGTCACCACGTTGCTCACGCCCTCGATCGCCACGTGGGCGCCGCCCAGTTGCGCCACCGAGTCGTCGCCGTACTCGGCAAGAACGCGCTGGAAGAACTGCCGCGCGCGGTCGGACCCCACCTCGGGCGCGGGCGCGGTGCCCTCATCGCCATCCGGCAGGAACTCCTCCAGCAGGATGCGCCGCACCGAGTCGGGGCTTCGCGAATAGCGGGCGAACAGCGCGCCCTTCACGGCCTCGGGCAGGTTGAGCAGCGCGAACACCGGCCCGTCGGGGTCGGTCACGTACGGCGCGACGCGTGCGCGTTCGTCCGCGCTGAGGTCGCCCTGCGCCACCCCGCTAGCCCAGGTCGTCGGGCCCGGGGGGCACGCCCAGCTCGCGTCGCCCGGCGTAGAGGTCGTTCAGCCGGTCGCGCAGCTCCAGGTCGCCGTGGTACCGGGCCACCAGCGCCCATTCGTCGGCCAGCATGATGGGCACGCCGCCCACCTCGCGGTCGGCGTCGGGGATGTCGTCGTCCACGTCCAGCGGGATCTCCGTCATGTGGTGCCCGGTGGTGTCCACGAAGAAGTAGTCGTTCAGCCGGTCGCGGATATCCATGTCGGGGCAGGTCACCGCCATCTCCGCCCACGCCGCGGCCACGAGCGCCACATCTCCGCGCGCGGTGCGCACCACGGCGCGCTCGTGGTCGTGGTCGCCGTGCGTGTGCCACGAGACTTCCTCGGTGAGGCCATCGTCCAGTTGCTGCTCCATGCGGTGGGCGATGCCCTCGCGGATCAGCGACGCCCGGAGGGCGAACACCTCCTCATCGGCGTCCCCCGGCAGCGTCACGCGGAAAACCTCCTCGCCCACCGCCGCGCCGCCGTGGCGCACGATGACCTCCGCCACGGTGCGCAGCGGATCGTCGGCCTTGCCCTGCGCGCGGTCGCCCGACGACTCGGCCTCGGCGTACCGGAACAGCCGGCGGAACTCGCCCGTCGACATCGGACCCACCTGCACCTCGATGCTCACCCGTCGTCCCCCGGCTCCGCTGACGGCGGCATCGTGCCAGACCCCGCGGCGCCGCGGGCACGGGCGCGCAGCGACGCGAGCCGAGCGGCCAGCTCGCCCTCGGCGCCGGTCCCGGTCGGGGCGTAGAACCGCACGTCCTCCAGGCCGTCCGGCATGCACGAATCACCCGTCACGCCACCCGGTGCGCCGTGCGGGTTCACGTAGCCCGTGCCGTGGCCCAGGTTCTCCCGGTTGGCCGGGCTGGCATCGCGCAGCGCGAGCGGGGGAACGCGTGCGCCCTCGTCGCGCACGCGGGCGATGGCGGCGTCGATGCCCCGGTACGCGGCGTCGCTCTTCGGTGCGAGCGCGAGGTAGGTGGCGGCCTGCGCCAGGTTGATGCGTGCCTCGGGAAGCCCCACGAACTCCAGCGCGCGCGCGGCCGCCACGGCCACATCCAGCGCCCGCGGGTCGGCATTCCCGATGTCCTCGCTGGCGGCGACGATCATCCGGCGCGCGATGAACTTCGGGTCCTCGCCCCCCTGCAGCATCACGGCCAGCCAGTACAGGGCGGCATCGGGGTCGCTGCCCCGCAGCGACTTGATGAAGGCCGATGCCACGTTGTAGTGCTGGTCGCCATTGCGGTCGTACACCACCGCCCGCCCGCCACCCGCGCGCTCCACCACCTCCGGCGTCACGGGCCCATCACCGGCCAGCCCGGCGGCCGCCTCCAGCAGGTTCAGGGCGTACCGCGCGTCGCCGCCCGCCATCCGGACGATGGTCGCCCGGGCCTCGGGCGCCACGGCAACGCTCCCGGCCAGCCCGCGGTCGTCGGCGAGGGCCCGGTCCACCAGCGCCCCCACGTCATCGGCGTCGAGCCCCTCCAGCTGCAGCACGCGCATGCGCGACACCAGCGCCGCATTCACCTCGTAGTACGGGTTCTCGGTGGTGGCCCCCACCAGCACCACCAGGCCATCCTCCACGGCGGGCAGCAGGGCGTCCTGCTGGGCCTTGGTGAACCGGTGGATCTCGTCGATGAACAGCACGGTGCGCGTGCCTGCGGCGAGGCGATCACGTGCCCGCTGCAGCACCGCGCGCACCTCCGCGAGGCCCGCGGACACCGCCGAGAGTTCCTCGAACTCCGCCCGCGTGCCCGTGGCCACCACCCGGGCGAGCGTGGTCTTACCGGTGCCGGGCGGGCCGTACAGGATGATCGATGGCACCTCGTCCGCCGCGATGGCCCGGCGCAGGAAGCCCTCGGGCCCGAGGTGCTCCGCATGGCCCGCCACCTCGTCGAGGGTCCGGGGGCGCATGCGGGCGGCCAGCGGCCGTGCGTCCTGCAGCGCGCTCTCAACGGCGTCGCCGAACAGGTCGGGCCCCCCGCTCATGCGCCCGTATCCGGGGGCGCGAGGTCGTCGGGCAGGGCCTGCCCCGGGTTGGCGCGCATCCACGACACCCGCAGGTACAGGTCCCGGTCGGTGATGTCCGGGTCGATGTCGAAGCCGGTCATGCAGAGGGGGCACAGCGTGGCGTTCGAGAACGCCGGTATGCCGTCGCGGTCGGTGTCGCCGGTGGGGAAGAGCAGCAGGTCGCCCCAGCAGTCGGGCGTGGGGCACCGCACCCGGGCATCGGGGTTGACGAAGCTGCTCTTGGGGATGCCTGCGCCCATGCCGTACGGCCCTCCGCTGCCACGGGCGGCCGCTATGGTCGGCGCCCGCTGGGTTCCCGAGGTTACGCCCGCGCGGGACGGCGCCTCTAATTGCTATTATTGCCGTTGGATTTCCCGGGAAACGAGTAACGAGGCAGATCACCCGATGTCCCCGAGCTACC
>CAZPAT010000132.1:0-4340 GCA_964584485.1 uncultured Bifidobacterium sp. | reverse complement strand
TGTACGCGCGCTGCACCACGTAGGCCGCCTGGCGCACGCGGGGCGCCTCACCCTCGGTGGCCGGCGCATCGTCGATCTGCACCCGCACCGGGTCGGCCAGGTGGTCGTTGGCAATCGCCCGGATGCGGGGCGGCATGGTGGCCGAGAACAACATCGTCTGCCGACCATCGGGGGTGGCATCCAGGATGGCGCCGATGTCCTCGGCGAACCCCATGTCCAGCATCTCGTCGGCCTCGTCCAGAACCACCACGCGGACCGCCGACAGGTCCAGCGTGCCGCGAGCCAGGTGGTCGCGGGCACGGCCGGGGGTGGCCACCACCACGTCCACCCCGCGCTCGAGCGCCTTCACCTGGCGGTAGATGGGCTGGCCCCCGTACACCGGCAGCACGCGTGCGCGAAGGCCCCGGCCGTACGTGTGCATGGCCTCCGACACCTGCATGGCCAACTCGCGCGTGGGCACCAGCACCAGCGCGCGGGGCCCGGGACCACTTCCCGCGCCCTCCATGCCATTGAGCAGCGGCAGCGCGAAGGCCGCGGTCTTGCCCGTGCCGGTCGCGGCGTTGCCCAGCAGGTCGCGTCCCGCGATCAGGGGCGGGATGGCCTCCGCCTGGATGGGCGTGGGCTCCTCGTAGCCGAGTTCGGCGAGGACGGCGAGCAGTTCATCCCGCAGGCCGAGATCGCGAAAGGTGGGTCGCTCGATGACGGGCCGGCTAGCCGAACGTGGTCAGGTCGGTGTGGTGATGGGTCATGCGCCAGCGGCCGTCCTCCAGCCGGAAGGCGCTGGTGAACCGGTGGCGCACGTCCGTGCGGGTGCCGTTCACCACGTTGTGCCCCTGCTCCATCCCCAGCACATAGCCCACGTCGGTGCCCTGCACGACGCGCACGTCCACGGGCCGGACGTGCCCGGTCATACCCATGTCCACCAGTTCCCGGAACTGGCCGAGCACCGCGTCATGCCCCACGAGGCAGTCACCGAACGGCCCCATCAGGGTGATGTCGTCACGCGCCGACCACACGTGGCGCATCGGTGCGGCGTCGCCGTCGAAAGCGGCATTCAGTGCCGCGTAGAAGCCGTCGTTCGCGGCGCTCACATCGCTCATGTGGCATGAGCATAGCCGTGCAAGCAGCGCGGGCGGGCCAGCCGATGGCCCACGCGGGTCCACGCCGTGCACGCGGCAGGCGCAGCACCCTCAGCCGTGAGATCGCCGCGGTGCACGACGAGGACGACTGGTGACCGGGGCCGAAGGGCGGGCTCACCACCACCCGAGGCGCCGTTGGAGGGCCTCGAGCACTGCCAGCAGGCCAACAAAGACGGCGGCGATCGCGAGGCCGGCCACCGCGGCGATGATGCGATCTTCATCCGTGTAGTAGCTCTTGCTCATGCTCGTAGTCCTTCGGGTGGCTCAACCGGCAGGTGCACGGTATGCGACGCACCCGACATCGTGCGGAGGTCGGCGCAGAAAGAGTGGTCATGGCCTCGCGCGCGTCCGACGGCCGGCGACGCTGCGTTTACTTCCGCGCTCGCTAGGCCATTCGGCGTTGCCACTCTGCAAGCCACGGCCGGGCCTGGTCTCCGAGCCGGTAACCGCCCACGCCGTTTCTCAGGATGAGACGTCCGGCAGACGTGGACTCGGCGAGTTCCCACGCGCAGCGCATCGGGGTGATGCATCCCGCCGGAAGGGGCCCCCGCGGATATACCTGGGACCCGGGAAGGAGGAAGTGAAGACGTGAGGTATCACCGGCAGCCAGCCGAAATTCACTGACAAACGCACGGGGGGCGCGCTTCCATTCGGTCGCAGTGAAAGGGGTGACTCGCCCGGTATGGCCGTGGTACATCTCGATCCACACGCCCCCTGCGCGGGCGAGACCCTTCATGGCCGTCCGGTAGGTCCGATAGCGCGCAATTCCGTCGCGTCCAAGATTCCGATCGGGGCCGCGCCCCGCGGCAATCGCCGAGCCAACCGCGGGAGCGATGTAGACGTGCACGCGCCCCGCCCATGTCTCACCGTACGGACTCGGAACATCGAGGATCTCCATCGCACGGGAGAACCGGGAGGCAAATGAGTTCGGGTCGGCCGGAGGTATACGCCCGTTCCGGATCCGCGGACCACCGGGGTCAGATGCCATCGGCGTGAGCTCATCAATGCCGATTGCGTTCGCAGGCGCGCGATCAATGGCCGTGCGAAGCGTGTCAGCAATGGCCTCAGCGCTCAGATCATGAAGAGTGCGCTCATTCACCTTCCCAAGGCGCCCATCACGATCGTTGGCACCGAACAGACCACCCCGCGACGGCTCCTGCCGGAACGCACCGTGTCGGCGCCCAAGGCCTGAACTTCCGTCCGCCGGGTGGACGATCTCACGAACTGCGGAATCAAGGTCGTAGAAGAAGAATCGCGATCCGGAATGGAAACGGGAAACCCGCTTTCGCGCTGTCGGACGTGACGTAGGAGCCCGCGGGAAAAGAACGGCTGCTGTCACGGGCGCGCCGGATACCGCGCCTGCCACCGGACGGATCGTCACGCCCATCCGGCGCGAGGACCGGGAACGCGTCGGCAATCGGAGCAGGGTCCTGCCCCGGCCCACCCATACCCTCCACGCAGGCGCTGGGGCGTTGCCGAGTGTGACCTCGAGCAGAGCCGGGCGGTTCACTGTCACATAGGCCCGCCCCGACCCCGCGTGTGGGCGTACCGGCGTGAGCGACGTGATGACGGGCGTGACCTTCGATGGCGGGTACCGATGAGCCCGGGCAGAGGCGGGCGCACGCTCTGCCTCCACGGCCGGAGGTGCGTGATCGGCAGTCGCAGGGGCGGGAGCCACCACGACGCGTGCCGGCGCAGAGCAATTCCCTACCCTGTCGCACGCCCGGACCTCGAGTACCGAGCCACCCGGTGCGCTCCCCGCGTTCAGCACCGCAGCGCCAAGAGTGGACCAGGCATTCGACGCGCCATCCGGCAGCACGCGGCGAGTCTCAAAACGATGGAACCCTGATTGGCCATCCATGCCCCCGCCCACCACTACCGGCGTGGATGAGCCCTCATTGACCCGGGTACCGCTTACCGTCGGCACGGCCGGGGCCGTGCTGTCCAATCGGAACGTGATGCGCGAGCGGGAGCTCGTCAAGCGCTCGTGCGATTCACCGTATGCCTCGGCTGCCTGCACTCCGGTCGCAGGGATGGGAGCGGGTGCGCGTGCATATGGGCCCCAGTGGCCGCCCTCGTACTGAAATCTCACATACTCGGCACGCGTGGCGGGACCTCCTGCCGACTGTGCCTGGACCTGCTGGCCGGACGCCGGTCGTCGCCATCCGTCCTGGGTTATTCCGCCCCCGGAGAAACGGAGGTTCGGTGCCGACGGGCGATTGAGGGATACCTGCGGGCCCCCGCACGACGTCCAGTAAGGACCGGGTGGGTAGTACCACGGGGAACCGGGGCCCGACCACAACCAGATGCGCCAGTTGTACGTCCCCCCTTCGTATCGCGATACGGGCACGTCCCCGAACGTCTCGATCTCCCCCGGTGAGCGCTCGATCGACTCGCTTACCGTGGTGTACGACCCGGTGCCAAGCCTGTTGAAGTCGTGGTACACACGAACCCGGTTCCGCCCGATGCTCGTGAGCTCCCACTCGAACTCGAGTCTGTCGACGCCGGCAACCGTCGCCGATTCCGCCTCGCACGTGGCTGCCGTGGCACCCGATGGGCCACTGGCGAGCAATGCGCACGCACCAGCCGCGATGAGCACGCGGTACGACGAGTCGCGATGGCGCGTCCGAGGGGTGAGGGGAAGCACGGGCCAAGCATGTCCGGAGTCGGCGGGGTTTGGGAGGGGAGCAGCATTCCCCCCAACAAACCATTCCCGGTTGCTTACCCGGTCTTTACAGTCAGAAACCAGACAGCCCGGATGTGCGTGTGTGTTCCGGAACACCGGGAGGCGCACAACCGGGTTGTCCGCCGCGGCGACTGTGCCTGGGCACGACCGCGGGGAGCTCGCCGGGGCTTCGCGGCGAGCGACTGCACCCTGGTCAGCCTCGCTCAGGTAATGCCATGGGCACGCCGTCGGATTACCGGCTGACCGACCGGTGTGAGTCTCCCGTGGGCGCGGTGGGGCTCCGGAGCACGGGCTTCACACCGTCCACTCGCAGGGCCATTGCCCGATCGGCTGCTGGATCTCCGTTTGATCGGTTGCCGGAGCGATCATCTCCCATCATGTGGCGTGGTCGTGGCCGCCCCGCAGCCAGATCATCGTCGCAGTCCGGCCACCAGGGGCACCACGCACCAGAACGACGAAGGGGCCCTGGAGGGCCCCTTCGCTGCGGTTGCCGGTCACCGCGTCACATCAGCTGC
>CAZPAT010000131.1:0-4381 GCA_964584485.1 uncultured Bifidobacterium sp. | reverse complement strand
TCATCGTGGCCACCCAGGCCCCGCCCTTCGGGCTGAGGAAGGTGTCGCAGACGCTCGCCAACGCGCTCCGGCTCGACGACGGCGCCGTGCACATGGACCTCGGCGCCAACGCCACGGGCCTGCTCGATGCCTTCCGCATCGCGCAGACCCTGGATTCGGGGCCCACCCTTGTGGTGGCCACCGACCACCTCGTCGCATACCGCGACCGGGTGGCCGACGTGCTGTCGGCCGGCGCCGCCGCGGCGTTCGTGATCGATCCCCGCAGGAAGGCCGAGGGCATCGCCGAGCTCGGCCCGCAGGCGCGGGCCGCGGAGGAGGTGTTCGACGTCTGGATGCTGGGTCGTGAGCAGGAGCCCCGGTTCCGCCTGGAGGTGCTGTTCGACGCCTACGCCAAGGCCACCTCGGCCGCCACCGCTGCGCTGGAGAAGGCCACCGAGCGGCCCACCGGCAAGTACACGGCGATCTGCCCCAGCCAGCCGCACCCGCAGGTGCTCCGCGGGCTGGCCAAGTTGGGTGCGCAGCCCAAGCAGCTCGAGAACACGCAGTTCATCGGTGACATCGGCAACGTGGGCGCGGCGTCGTCCGGGCTCGCCTTGTGCCTGGGGCTCGACGCCTCGCGCAAGGGCTCCACGCTGCTGGCCCTCGCCTACGGCGGCGGCGAGGCCGTGGCGCAGGAGATCACGGTCACGAAGAAGCCCAAGTCGGCCGGCACGCGCGAGATGATCGACGCGGGCGAGCCGATCGGCGTGGGCACGTACTATCGCTGGACCGAGGGCCGCCAGCAGCAGCCCCACTAGGCACGGCAGGGAGACGGGAGACAGTCATGAAGGTCGGCGTTCTCGGGATCGGCAAGACCCCGCACAAGATCCAGCACGACAAGTCGCTGAAGGACCTCGCCGTCGAGGCCGGCCGCAAGGCCATGAACGACGCCGGGGTGGCCCCCGATGACATCCAGATGCTCTACGTGGGCAACGTCGGATCGGTCGGGTTCAACTACGAGAACTCCACCGGCCTGATGGTGGCCCACCACCTGGGCGTGGTGCCTGCTGGCGCCGTGCGCGTGGAGGCCGCCTGCGGCACCGGCGCATGGGCCCTGCACCTGGGCTGCGTGGCGATCGCGTCGGGGCTCTACGACACGGTCATGGTGCTGGGCGTGGAGAAGATGAACGACCTCGCCACCGTCGAGGGCACGTCCATCATCGCCCAGGCCGCCGACAGCAAGGAGGAGTACTTCTCCGGGCTGACCTTCCCGTCGGGCACGGCCCTCACGGCGCGCAAGTACATGCAGACCTACGGCGTGACCGAGGAGGACCTCGCGCACACGTCGGTCAAGAACCACTACTACGGCGCCCGCAACCCCTCGGCTCACCTGCGCTTCGAGTGCACCGTGGACGAGGTGATGAAGAGCGCCAAGGTGGCCGACCCGCTGAAGCTCTACGAGGTCTGCCCGATGACCGACGCCGCATCGGCCCTGGTGCTGTGCCGCCCGGAGATCCTCGAGGCGCAGCCCAAGCGGCCGCAGGTCTACATCACGGCCACGTCAATGGGTTCGGGCACCTGGTATCAGGCCAGCGACACGCTGGATGACGCCTACAACCTGTTCGCCCGTCCGGTGGAGCGTGCATACGAGATGGCGGGCATCACCGCCGACGACGTGGACGTGGCCGAGATCTACAACTCGTTCGCCATCCAGGAGCCGCTGGGCATCGAAGGCCTGGGCTTCGCCGAGCGGGGCGAGGGCTGGAAGGGCGCCGCCGACGGCTCCACCTGGCTGGACGGCAAGGTGGCCATCAACCCGTCAGGTGGCCTGCTGTGCAAGGGGCACCCGCTGGGTGCCACCGGATCCACGCAGGCCGTGGATGTCGTGGAGCAGCTGCGCGGCACCGCCCCCGAGGGCATGCTGCGTGACGACGCCGAGATCGGCATCTCCGCGTGCCGTGGCGGCCCCGGCTCTGTGGGCGCCATCCACATCTACCAGCGCATGGAGGGCTAGTCGGTGACCGTCTCCGCGATCGAGTTCTCCCGGCTCGGGCCGCCCAAGCTGCACCTGTACGCCATGAAGTGCGACAAGTGCGGTGAGCTCAGCCCGTGGTGGGAGCGCAACCACTGCTACCACTGCGGCAACGACTCCCTGACCGAGTTCGAGCTGAAGGGCACCGGCGAGCTGACCAACTACACGGTGGTGTACTACCCACCCCGCGAGTTCCTGGGGCAGGAGCCGTACGTGGTGGGCCACATCCAGATGGACGAGGGCGTCAACATGCCCGCGCCGGTGATGGGGGTGGACCCCGACGCCGTCGAGGTGGGCACCCGCGTGGACGCCACCCTGCGCCGCATGAAGCTGGGCCACGAGGGCGATATCTACTACTCGTACAAGTTCGTCGTCGACGACGAGTAGGGGGGATTTCCCTACTCGGGTGGGCCGGGGCGTCGCCTAGCGTTACCTGAGCCACTCCGTTATCCCAACAACCTCAGGTACGCGTGATGAATCTCCCCGTCCGTCCGAACAGGCGCCGCACCGCGATCGTCGCGACCGCGGCCGTCGCCGCCGCTGTCTCCCTTGGCACGGCGGGTGCGGCGTCGGCGCAGGTGACATCGAGCACGCAGTTCAGCTCCCCGGCCCCTGTTGCGCCCACGCCTCGTTCCTCCGCCGTGCTGGCGAAGACCGGGGCCGGCCCGGACGACATCGCCGTTGACGCGCTCGGCAACGTGTACACGGCCAACTCGCGGGCCAACACGGTGACGAAGATCGGCGCGAACGGGAAGGCCACGCAGCTCGGCACCACGGGGCAGACGCCGCGGGGCATCGCCGTGGATGCCGCGGGCAACGTCTACACCAGCAACCTTGGTGCCAACACCGTCACGAAGATCACGGCCGACGGCGTGTCCACAGTGCTCGGCACGACGGGCCGCCAGCCCATCGACATCGCGCTGGATGCCGCGGGGAACGTGTACACCACGAACTACCTCGACAGCACCGTCACGCGCATCACGCCGTCGGGGACCTCGTCGGTATTCGGCACCACCGGGTCGCGCCCGCTGGGCATCACCCTGGACTCCGCGGGCAACGTCTACACCGCCAACGAGGGTGCGAATACGGTCACGAAGATCACGCCCGCCGGTGTGTCGTCGGTGTTCGGAACGACGGGTGGATGGCCGCAGGCCATCGCCATCGATGGGTCCGGCAACGTGTACACGGCGAACTGGAACTCCCGGAACGTGTCGAAGATCACCCCGGCCGGCGCCTCGACGATCCTCGGCCGCACCTCGCGCCGCCCGATCGGGATCGCGCTCGACCCGTCGGGGAACGTGTACACCACCAACGACGGCTCGAGCAGCGTGTCGCGCATCACCCCGGGCGGGATGTCGAAGGTGATCGCGCAGACCGGTCGCCGCCCGATCGGCATCGCCTCCGATGCCGCCGGCTTCCTCTACACGGCCAACTTCCTGTCGGGCACGGTCACCGAGGTGTTCCCCGGGGCAAAGGGGTCTCCGGATGTCATCTCGCTGAACACCGTCACCGTGGCGTCCCCGCGGAACCGCCCTGCGTGGATCATCCCGTTCTGGAACGACGTCTACCGGGATGAGGCGTCGTGCCGCGCGGCCTTCCCGGGCGTGCGCGCCACCATCGACCAGAACGCCGACCCCGCGGTGCAGAAGGTGTCAGCCACCAGTTGCATGAAGGTGGGCGGCGTCTCCTACGCCTACCGCATCGCCGAGACCGAGTTGACGGTGTCGCAGTGGGTGACCTTCCTGAATACCGTTGACCCGCTGGGGCGCAACCGCCATCGCCTGTGGGACGCCGCCCAGAGCTCCCGCGTGTGGCCGAAGTACGGCAACATCAACCGGAACATGCGCGCGCCCCGCGGCCAGCGCTACTACGTGGCATCGCCCGAGTGGGCGAACAAGCCCTACAACGTCGCGGACTTCACCCGCGCCGCGCGCCTTGCCAACGCACTCGATAACGGGAAGATGCTGCGGAAGCGCGCCCGGGTCATCACGACCCCCACGGGCGCGCGCCTGGTGCGCACCACCTACACCGTGCGCCTGTCGCCCGAGACCGAGACCGGCATGTACACGATGAACCGGCGGGCAGCGACGCGCAACTCCACCTCGGGCTTCGCGGTGTCGAGTCAGGATGAGTGGATCAAGGCCGCCTACTTCGACCCGAACGGCGGCGGCAAGTACTCGTGGTGGGACTACCCCACGAACCCCGGCACCTACGTCAACTGCCCAGTGGAAGCCTCGGGGTGCGCCGAGGGTGGGCAGCCGGCCGCCACGCAGCTCGATGCCAATGGCGACGTGACCAACGCCGCCACCCAGCCACTCGCGAGCTTCGAGGCCACCCCGGGCGTGGCGCCCGACTGGTGCCCCTCGCAGT
>CAZPAT010000130.1:3121-4430 GCA_964584485.1 uncultured Bifidobacterium sp. | reverse complement strand
GGATCAGTAGTCGGACGAGGACTCGTCGGTGATGAAGGGGCCATCACCCGCGCGGTCCTCGGACTTGCCCTGCAGGCGCTCGCGCCCGCGCCGCACGGCGGCCGTGAACTTCTCGAGGTTCACCTCGAGGGTGCCCAGGACCTCATCGGCGTAGTCCTCGGCACCGAGGCGCACCTCGCGCTCGCGCATGCGGGCGTCGTCCAGGAGGTCGGACGCCTGCTTCTCGGCGAGCTTGACGACCTCCTGCTGGGACGCCTGGCGCTCCGCCTTGTCCTTGGCCTCGCTCACGATCCGATCGGCCTCGCGCTTGGCCTCGGCCAGCATCTCCTGGCGCTCCTTCACGATCCAGCGCGCCTGCTTGATCTCCTCGGGGATCGTGGAGCGCATCTGGTCGAGGAGCTCGTACACGGCTTCGCGATCAATGCGCACCTGGTCCGTGAGCGGCACGGCGCGCGCGTTGTGCACGAGGTCGTCGAGCTTGTCGATGAGGGCGAGAACATCCATGGGGTCGTCCTTTGTCAGGCGGTGCGGCCGATTCGGTCCCGGAGGGCGTCGGCGACATGCGCGGGAACCCACCCGCTGATGTCCGCCCCCCACGCGGCGGCCTCGCGGACGCCGGAGGAACTCAGGAATGCCCACTCGGGCGATGCGGGCAGGAAGACGGTCTCGAGCCCCGGGGCGATCCGGCCGTTGAACCCGGCCATCTGCGCCTCGTAGTCGAAGTCCGCCGCGGTGCGGACGCCCTTGACGATCGCGCATGCGCCCACCTCTCGGGCATGGGCGGTCACCAGGCCGGTGAAGCCCGTGACCTCCACGTTCCCGAGGTGCGTGGTACCCGTGCGCATCATCGTCTTTCGCTCGTCCGCGGTGAAAAGGGGCTGCTTCTTCGTGGATCCTTCGGCAACGGCCACCACGACGGTCGCGAACAGGCGGGATGCCCTCTCCACGATGTCGATGTGACCGAGCGTGACCGGGTCGTAGGTACCCGGACACAGGGCGATTCGCCCTTCGGTGCTCATGTTCCTGCTCCCGGCGTCCACATCACGGTGATCTCCGTATCCCCATACCTGCGCGTGGTTCCCCGTTCGACGGCGATCCCGGGAATCCCCTGCGGGTCGATGATCGCACCCCGGGCGTGCTCGATGACCACCACCGCGCCCGGGGCGACCACGCGGCCGATGGCCTCCCCCATCTCCTCGGCGATCACCGGCAGCAGTGCATACGGCGGGTCGGCCAGCACCAGGCCGAACGCCGCTCCGCGCTCCGCAGCCGCGCCCAGGGCCCCGCGCCATCCGCGCCGCTCCACCCG
>CAZPAT010000130.1:0-3021 GCA_964584485.1 uncultured Bifidobacterium sp. | reverse complement strand
CCCACGCGACCGCGCAACTGGTGCAACTGGGCGAGCCCGAAGCGATCGGCGTCCTCGATCACCATCACCGTCGCGTTGGGCACGTCGATCCCCACCTCCACCACCGTGGTCGCCACCAGGAGGTCGGTCTCCCCCGCCGCGAACGCCGCCATCGCCGCGCGGCGCTCATCGGCGCGCTGGGCGCCATGCGCCAGGCCCACGCGGAAGTCGCGGAAGGGGCCCTCGGCGAGCGCACGGGCCTCATCCACCGCCGACCGCGCGGGCGTGCCGGCGTCGCTGGCGCTGACCAGCGGGCAAATGACGTACGCCTGCCGCCCGCGCCGCAGTTCCGCGCGCACGGCCTCATAGGCATCCTCGCGCTGCTCCTCGCGCACCCACCGCGTGGCGATGTCGCGGCGGCCAGGCGGCCGCCCGCGGATGGCCGACACCCGCAGGTCGCCGTACGCGGTGAGGGCCAGCGTGCGCGGGATGGGGGTGGCCGTCATGTAGAGCAGGTGAGCGGCATCGGCGCCCGATCCTGCCTGGTCGGCGAGCGCCTGCCGCTGCTCCACGCCGAACCGGTGCTGCTCGTCCACCACCACCAGGCCCAGGTCATGGAATCGCACGCCGCCCACCAGCAGCGCCTGCGTGCCCACCACCACCTGCGCCGTGCCGGTGGCCACCGCCATCTCCCGGCGCTCCCTCTCGGCCCGGGGAACGCTGCCGGTGATGAGGACGGGCTCCAGCCCGGCCGGCGCGAGGAGGTCGCGCAGGGTGCGGACGTGCTGCTCAGCCAGCGTCTCGGTGGGCACCAGGATCGCGGCCTGCGCACCGGCCTCCACCGCCTGCGCGCACGCCAGTGCGGCCACCACCGTCTTGCCCGCGCCCACCTCGCCCTGCAGCAGGCGCCGCATGGGCCGCTCGCGTGCGAGGTCCCGGCGCACCTGCCGCAGCACGCGCTCCTGCTCGTCCGTGAGGGTGAACGGCAGGGCACCCCGCACCGCATCGGTGAGGGTGCCGGTGGCGCGGAGCACGCGTGCGCGTCGCGCGTGCTCCTCGTGCCGGCGCACCGCGAGCAGCCCGAGTTGCAGGACCAGCAGTTCCTCGAATGCACATCGGCGGCGCCCGGCCCGCGGCTCGCGGGGATTGCGGGGGAAGTGCAGGGCCACCAGCGCATCCGCGCGGGTGGGCAGGCCGATGCGGGCACGTATCCATGCGGGGAGTACCTCGGGGGCCGCCCGCAGCAGCGGGCGCGCGGCATCCACCATCTCGCGGATCCTGCGGGCGGGCAGGTCCTCCGTGGCGCGGTATACCGGCACGAGCCCCTCGGTATGCACGCCGGCGGTGGCACCCGAGCCCAGCACCTCGTGCGCCTTCACCGTCACCTGGCGCTGGGGACGGAGCGACACCTGGCCGCGGATCATCAATTCGTCCCCGGGCTGCAGGATGCCCGCCAGGTACGCCTGGTTGAACCACACGGCCGTGATGGTCCCGCTGTCGTCGCGCACGCGCGCGCGAACGATGCGCAACCGGCGCCTGCGGGTGGGGACCACGGCGATCGACTCCAGCACCACGCGGATGGTGGCCTCCTCGCCGTCGGTGAGCCCCGCGATGGGGCGCGCGGCGTCGTAGGAGAGGTAACGCGAGGGCAGGTGCTCGGCCAGGTCGGCGATGGTGACCAGGCCGATCGCGGCGGCCCGGCGGGCCGTCGCGGGCCCCACGCCGGGCAGCTCGGTGAGCGGGGCATTCCACCACCCCGGGCCCGGCCGCTGGGCACGTCCGCCCACCGACGCCGAGGCGGGAGCGGTCCCGAACGCGTCGTCCGGCACGCTCACGCTGGCAACCGGCGCCCGGTTGTGGCATCGTGCCCGGGTCGTGGCGCCCGGCGCCATCCCGTTTCTCCTACCCGAGGTAAGTGGTCGACATGGCGAAGGTCTGCACGTCCTGCGGCAAGGGCCCTGCGTTCGGCAACAACCGCAGTCACTCGATGCGCGCCACGTCCCGACGCTTCGACCCGAACCTGCAGAAGGTCCGCATCGTCGTCGACGGCACGCCCACCCGCGCATACGTCTGCACCCGCTGCCTGAAGGCCGGCAAGGTGCAGAAGGCCGTCTCCGGCGCCTAGGACCGGCCCGCCCCTGCCGGGCCCATCGCCCGGGCGGCGGCCAGCAGGTTGATCATCGACACGGCCGCGTCGGCGGCCTCGTCGCCCTTGTTGCCCTTGTCCCCGCCCGCGCGGGCCTCGGCCTGCGCCATGGTGTCGCAGGTGAGGATGCCGAATGCACACGGCACGCCGGTGTCGAGCGACACCCGCATGAGGCCGTGCGCCGCCGCATCGCACACGTACTCGAAGTGGGCGGTCTCGCCGCGGATCACCGCGCCCAGGGCCATCACGGCCGCGTAGCGACCGGTTGCCGCGAGCGCAGCGGCGGCGGCCGGCGCCTCATAGGCGCCGGGAATCCAGTGGACGTCCACGTGGTCCCCGGGCAAACCGCTCTCGCCCAGGCGCGCGATGGCGCCGCTGAGCAGCGACTCGGCGATGCCGCGGTGGAAGCCCGCCACGACGGCAGCGACGCGGACATCGGGGTGCGCGAGCATCTCGGCGGGAGGAGCGGGATCGGTTCGTGCCATGGCCCGTAAGGCTACGCGGCGGTGCGGCCGGACCAGCCGGGGTCGACGGGCCTCCGCCATCTGCCATGCTCGCCAGGTGATCCGACCCCCCGCCGTGCTCGCCGTCGTCGCCGCCTCGCTCGGCGTCGCCGCGGGAGCGGCAACAGCGGCGCCGATCTCCTTCTCCACCTGCGCGGGGCGCGCGCCCGTGCAGTGCGGCACCCTCGAGGTGCCGCTCGACCATGCCGCACCCGGGCGCGGGACGCTTCCGCTGCACGTGGAGCGCCTGGCCACCCGCGGCACCCGCCGTGGCGTGCTGGTGCTCCTGGCCGGCGGCCCGGGGGAGGCGGGCACGCCCATCACACCCGACGACCCGGTGGCCGCCGCCATCCCGGGATGGGACCTGGTGATGCTGGACCAGCGCGGCACGGG
>CAZPAT010000129.1:0-4451 GCA_964584485.1 uncultured Bifidobacterium sp. | reverse complement strand
GGCGCACGCGCCGCTCCATCCAGATGTCCTCGACGTCCAGGCCGGCCTGCACCAGGTAGTCCTCCATCTCGGGGATGTCCCGCTGCACGGCGTCGAACGCCCCCAGCCACACGTAGTTGGGCGGCTCCATGTTGGCGAGGATGTCGCGGTACGCCTGCTCCCCGCCGCGCCCCGAGCACAGGATGGCCATCACGCCACCGGGGCGGAGCTTCGCGGCCATGGCCTTCGCGGCCTCCCACTTGCGCGGGAACCAGTGGTACGCCATCGCGCAGATGACCAGGTCGAACGCCTCGTCCGGCACCGGCATGTTCTCCACGTCGCCCTGGGCCAGCGCGATCTCCACGCCCCCGATGCCGCCAAGCTTCTGCTGGAACTGCTCCAGCATGCCCTCGGATGGGTCCACCCCCGTGATGCGCGCCGGGTGGAACCGGTCGATCACGGCCTGCGTGGTCCAGCCGGTGCCGCAGCCCACGTCCAGCACGTCCTCGTACTGCCCGGCGGGAATGGACATCACCAGCCGCTGGCCGCCCTCGATGTTGAACCGCACGGCGTCTTCGTAGTCGGACGCGGTCTCGGTGAAGCCGTCGGCCACCATGTCACGGGATTCGCTCATGCAGTTCTCCATTCGTGGTCGCGCAGGTCATCGAGTGACACCCAGTCGAGGGCCCGCGCGTGGGTGGCCTCGAGGATGACCGGCGGGGCGGTGCCCGCCGCGAGGGCCTCCGCCCACCGGGATGCACACAGGCACCACCGGTCGCCCGGGCTCAGGCCGGGGAACCACGGCGTGGCGGAGGACAGGTCATTCCCCCGGGCGGCGGTGAATGCCAGGAACTCCGCGGTCATCACCGCGCACACCACGTGCACGCCCGGGTCGTCGGCCGTCGAGTCGCAGCAGCCGTTGCGGGTGAACCCCGTCAGGGGATCGCGGCCGCATTCGGCAAGAGGGGCTCCGAGGACGTTCACCGACACCGCCGTAAGGCTAGGCGCTACCCGCGGCCGGGGTGGGCCGGGCGAACCTACGGCCGCGTGCGCCGCAGGGCCGGTGATACGTTCGCAGGCGTGCGCCGCCTGCTCGCCCTCCTCGCCGTGCTTGTTGCCGCGCTCGCCGCAGCCGGTGCTGGGTCGGTGGCCACGGCTGGCGGCGATGTGGCGCCGAGGGTCGTGGGGCCCGATCGAGCCGATGCCGTCGCCGCGGAGTGGCCCTTCGCCACGCTGCTCAACCCCGGCAACAGCTACCTGTGCGGTGGATCGGTCATCTCATCGCGCTGGGTGCTGACCGCGGGGCACTGCCTGTATGACGGCTCCGGCAATCCGCTCACGGTGTTCCCGGAGTGGCCGGGGGCATACACCCGGGCTGCGTTGCCCGCAGGGCAGGTGGCCGATGCCGCGCTGGCGCACCCGTCGTACTCGCCGGCCGCAAACCCGTGGGACTTCGCACTGCTGCGTTTGCCCAACCCCACGTCCGCCACGCCGGTTGCCCTGCCCGCGCCATCGGAGGATGCCGCGGTTGATGCCCTGCGCACCGCCGTTCCGGCCACCGGCCCGCGTAACGGCCGCATCGCCGGTTGGGGGCTCACGACGGATGGTGGTTCGTCCACCAGCACCATCCTTCAGCACACCGCCGGGGGCGTGCCCCTGCTCGATGACGCGGTATGCGCGGGGGGTGGATCGTACGGGGCGGCGTTCCAACCCACCACGATGGTGTGCGCGGGCGGCTATCCCACCGCGCCGCCATCGGTGCCCGACCGGGCGAATGACACCTGCCAGGGTGACTCCGGTGGCCCGTTGGCCGTGGACCTCAGCGGTCGCCGCGTCATCGTGGGCGTCACCAGTTGGGGGTATGACTGCGGCGACCCGCGGTATCCGGGCGTGTACGCCAAGGTCAGCGCCGCCCGCGACTGGATCTGCGACACCGTTACCTCACCCACCGCAATCAGCGCGGTCGTGGGCAGCGGCACCGCGACCGCGCAGTGGAGCCCCGACCCCACCTGCCCATGGCAGGACGCCACCGTCCAGGTGACCGCCAGCCCGGGCGGTGCCACTGCCACGGCCCCTGTCTCGGCGGGTGCGGCCACCGTGGTCGGCCTGGCCGCGGGCACCACCTACACGTTGTCCGCCCGCGTGGTGTCGGGCACCGGGGCGGCGCCGCCCGCGGCCACCACCGCAGTGACCATGCCCGGAGCGGCGCCCGCGCCGACCGCGGTGCCCGTCGCCGCCGTGCCCGCTCCGTGCAGCAAGACCTTCTACCAGCAGGACAAGCGCACGTGGCGCACGCAGGCTGCGCCGAATGGCACACGCGCCGTGCGCGTCCTGTCGCGGATCCGCGTCTACGAGGACGCCCCCTCCGAATGCCGGACGAACCTCACGTTCATCTTCCGGGATACGCGCACGGGGACGCGCCTCACGCAGTTGCCGGGTTCCACGCTGGGTTATCGCAAGCTGGTGGGCAAGGACTTCTCGGCGCCGGTCATCTCATGGCCCACCGACCGTGAGTTCAAGTACACAGGGGCCGACCCGACGGGCCTGAATCGCGACGACGCCCGGTTGGTGCTGGTGTCATACCTGAAGCGGACCTCGTCAATGCCCGCGCAGTCCAACGTGGAGTTGGTGGTGGTGCGCCGCATCCCGGGCGACCCCACCCAGCCCGAGAGCGGCACCAATCCCGAGTACGCGCAGAAGAACACCTTCGGCATCGACATCGGATGGGCGGTGGTGTCATGAGGCGCACGCCGCTCATCGGCGCCGCGGCGTGCACCATGGCCCTGGTGGGCGCAGGCGTGGCCGCAAGCGCACCCACCACCGCGCAGATGGCGGGCCAGCGGGTGATGTGGCCGGTGGACGGCACCTCGGTGAGCCCCTGGATGAAGGCGGCGATCCGGCGGGGCGAGGTGGGCAGCGTCATCCTCTTCGCCCGGAATGCGCCCAACCGCGCCACCCTCACGAAGCTCACGCGGCAACTGCAGGCCATTCCCCGTCCTGCCGATGTGGATGCGCCCCTGCTGATCGCCGTGGATCAGGAGGGGGGGTTGGTGAAGCGCCTTCCGTGGGCGCCCCCCACCATGAGCGCGGCCCGGATGGGTGCGCGCCTCGGGTCCGCGGGCATCCGCGCCCAGGGGCGCTCCACCGGGCGTGCGCTGCGCGCGGCCGGGGTGAACGCCGACCTCGCGCCGGTGTGTGACCTGTCCATGCCGGGCCGCGACCTGGCCCGCGACGGGCGCGCCTTCGGTGCATCACTCGTGGGCGTGGGCGCTGAGTGCACCGCCTTCGCCAAGGGTCTCGCCGACTCGCGCGTGGCGGCGTCCGCCAAGCACTTCCCGGGCTTTGGCCGGGCCAAGGTGAACACCGACGACGCCGTGGTGCGCGTGACGGCCTCCCGCGCCACCCTCATCCGCGAGATGAAGCCCTTCCGCGCCGCGGTGGATGGGGGAGTGCCCATGGTGATGGTGTCATCCATCGTGTTCCCGCAGCTGTCGGTGCGCCCTGCGCTGCTCTCGCCGATGGTGGTGGATGACCTGCTGCGTGACGACCTGGGCTTCGAGGGCGTCACCATCACCGATGCCATCGACACCCCGGCGCTCCGGCCCTGGGGCGGCACGCGCGCGGCATCGGCATCGGCCGCCGCCGCGGGCATGGACCTCGTGATCGTGGCCAGCACCGAGGCCGAGGGCCGCCGCGCGGCGTCGGGGGTGGCACGCGCCATGCGCTCGGGGCGCGTGTCGTCGGCCGAGGCCCGCGAATCGCTCGACCGCGTGCTGTCGATGCGGCGGGGGCTC
This sequence comes from uncultured Bifidobacterium sp., assembly GCA_964584485.1. Taxonomy (GTDB): domain Bacteria; phylum Actinomycetota; class Thermoleophilia; order Miltoncostaeales; family Miltoncostaeaceae; genus SYFI01. The sequence goes on along the minus strand of CAZPAT010000129.1, from coordinate 678 downwards.
GACTAGGCCCGCACGGGGATCGGTGGCCGGTCCAGCCAGGCCCGAAGCGCGAGGGCCACCGCCTGGCAGCTGAACGCGTGCGCGCCCATGCCGGTGCCGTCAAGGGGGTCGGTGTACTCGCGGAACCCCTGGCCATCCAGGCGCTCCTCGATGCGGGCAACGAGTACGGCGGCCTCCTCGTGCCGGCCCGCCCGCAGGAGCGCCGGAAGGGTGAAGGGCGGCGTGAACGGCCACGACGGCCCGCGCCAGTACTGGGGAATCACGCGGCCATCGCCCCGTGTGAACCGGGGGTCGTCCATGCTCACCGATGGCACCGGATGCGGGGGCCAGAAGCGCGTGGGGCGCGTGAGCCACTGGTCCACGATCCGCGCGCGCAGGTCGTCCGGCAGGTCGGGCAGGGCCGCCGGGGCGAGGCCCTGCCACGCGCTCACGGACACCAGCCGGCCATCCGGGCCGGCGAGGCGGAACACCCCGGCGCGGTCGTCCCACAGGCGCTCCACGATGGCACCGGTCACCTCACGGGCGCGCGTGCGCGCCGAGGGGTCCCCCATGGCGGCGAGGCCCAGGTAGCCGAGGGCAAGCGCGGTATTGACCAGCGGGCACGCCGCCGTGAAGCCGCCCGCAGCCCGGATGCGGCGGAACGAGAAGTCGTGGCGCCGGGCCGCGGCCACCAGCAGG
>CAZPAT010000128.1:0-4475 GCA_964584485.1 uncultured Bifidobacterium sp. | reverse complement strand
TCGGTGGCGGCATCCTCGGTCGACATGCTGGCCAAGGCGCTGCGCCCGCCCCCCGATCGCCACGCGGGGCTCCGCGATCCCGAGACCCGCTACCGGCAGAGGTACCTCGACCTGATGGCCTCCCCGGAGGTGCGCGACCAGTTCGTCACCCGCGCCCGCGCCATCGCCGGCGTGCGGCGCTTCCTCGACGACCGCGGCTTCATCGAGGTCGAGACGCCCGCGCTGCAGCCCATCTACGGTGGCGCGGCCGCGCGGCCATTCGTGACCCACCACAACGAGCTGGGCCGCGACCTGTACCTGCGCATCGCCACGGAGCTCTACCTCAAGCGGTGCCTCGTCGGTGGCCTCGACAAGGTGTACGAGATCGGGAAGGACTTCCGGAACGAGGGCGTGTCGTTCAAGCACAACCCCGAGTTCACGATGCTCGAGACCTACGAGGCCTACGCGGACTACGAGGACGTTGCCCGCATGCTGGAGGAGATGGTGTCGCAGGCGGCACGCGAGGCCACGGGCGGGTTCGTCGTGCCGTGGAAGGGCGGTGAGATCGACCTGACGCCGCCGTGGCGCCGCGTGCGGCTGGTGGACGCCCTGCGCGAGGCAAGCGGCATCGATGTGCTGGAGCACCCCGACGCGGCCGATCTGCGCGGGCGCATGCGCGCGGCCGGGCTGGACGCCCCCGACGACGCCCCCTGGCCCAAGCTGGTGGATGGAATCCTGTCGCAGGCCCTCGAGCCCACCCTGGTGCAGCCCACCATCCTCATGGACTACCCGCTCGAGCTCTCGCCATTCGCCAAGCGGCGCGCGGACGACCCGCGGCTGGTGGAGCGCTTCGAGGCGTTCTGCGGCGGCATGGAGATCGCCAATGCCTTCTCCGAGCTGAACGACCCCGATGACCAGCGCGAGCGGTTCGCCATGCTGCAGGCCGATCGCGCCGCGGGGGACGACGAGGCCCAGCCCGCCGATGAGGACTTCCTCGTGGCGCTGGAGCACGGAATGCCGCCCACCGGCGGCCTGGGGCTGGGCATCGACCGCCTGGTGATGCTGCTGACCGACCGGCACTCGATCCGCGAGGTCATCCTGTTTCCCGCCATGCGCACGTAGGGCCGGAAACCGGCAGGGGTGGAATTGGCGGGCGCCGAGGTGATAGCGTCCCGCGCCGTTTCGTAGAGCAGTCGCAACCTGGAAGGTCACATGGCGAAGCCGCGCGGTCGCGGACGGGTCAAGAAGAAGAAGGGCGGGGCCCCGGCCCCGCGCAAGCGTCGTCCGCTTCTGGCTCCCGAGGAGCTCGACTGGAAGAACTTCCCGTCGCTCCGGCGCTTCCTCTCCGAGCGCGGCAAGCTGCGCTCGCGTCGCATCACCGGCCTGTCGCGCCGGCAGCAGACGCAGTTGGCCCAAGCCGTCAAGCGCGCCCGCATCATGGGCCTGCTGCCGTACCCGGACCAGGATCGCTCGGTGAAGGCGCACCGCGCCGCCAACCCGGTGCCGGCCGCCGCCCCGGAGGGCGCGCCCGCCGATGCGACTGCGGAGGCCCCCGCCACCGATGCCCCCGAGGTCGAGGTGACCGAGGTCATCGAGGAGCCGGTCGCCGTGGGCGCCGGCGACGCGGAGGAGCAGGCCGAGTAGTACCCCCGGCAGGGCCCGCGGCGCGCGCCGTCGGGCCCTGCTGGCATCCTCTCCCGATGGAGATGGGTGCATGCCCCGCGTGCGACGCCGCCCTCACGTGGCGGCACAACGGCCTGTGGTGCGATCGCTGTCACCGCAAGGTGGAGACCTGCTGCGAGGGCGCGCCGCAGCCCTGTGGCGATCCGCCCGCCGTGGACGACCGAACAACCCCCGGTGGGGGCTGATCCGGTGCTACGTTCGTCACCTATTTCATCCGCCGCCAACGGTCCCGGTCCGGGACCCCAGGAGGATTGAGGCACGATGTTCGAACGCTTCACCGAGCGCGCCCGCCAAGTGGTCGTACTGGCCCAGGAGGAGGCGCGGACCCTCAAGCACAACTACATCGGCACCGAGCACATCCTGCTCGGCCTTCTCCGCGAGGAGGAAGGGCTCGCCGCCCGCGTGCTGGAGGGCCTCGAGATCACGGTGGAGGAGGTCCGCGCACAGGTCATCCGCATCGTCGGATCCGGCGAGGAGGTCACGTCGGGGCAGATCCCGTTCACGCCGCGTGCCAAGAAGGTCCTCGAGCTGGCGCTGCGCGAGGCGCTGTCGCTGGGCCACAACTACATCGGCACCGAGCACATCCTGCTGGGCCTCGTGCGCGAGAACGAGGGCGTCGCCGCGCGGATCCTCGCCGACTTCGACGCCGACTCGGAGAAGATCCGCAACGAGATCATCCGCATGCTCTCCGGCCCCGGCCGCCGTCAGGGGCAGGGCCAGGGGAGCGGCTCCGGCAGCCAGTCGGGCGACAAGAAGAACAGCAAGCTGCTCGACCAGTTCGGCCGCAACCTCACCAAGCTGGCCGCCGACGGCAAGCTGGACCCGGTGGTGGGCCGGCAGAAGGAGATCGAGCGGGTCATGCAGATCCTGGCCCGCCGCACCAAGAACAACCCGGTGCTCATCGGCGAGCCGGGCGTGGGCAAGACCGCCGTGGTCGAGGGCCTGGCGCAGCGCATCTCATCGGGCCAGGTGCCCGAGCTGCTGCGCGGCAAGCAGATCTACACGCTCGACCTGGCCGCGCTCGTCGCGGGGTCGAAGTACCGCGGTGAGTTCGAGGAGCGCCTTAAGAAGGTGATGAAGGAGATCGCCCAGCGCGGCGACATCATCCTGTTCATCGACGAGATCCACAACCTGGTGGGCGCCGGCGCGGCCGAGGGCGCGATCGACGCGGCCAGCATCCTCAAGCCGGCCCTCGCGCGCGGCGAGCTGCAGACCGTGGGCGCCACCACGCTGGATGAGTACCGCAAGTACCTCGAGCGCGACTCCGCGCTGGAGCGCCGCTTCCAGCAGGTGAAGGTGGACCAGCCCTCGATCGAGGAGACCGAGCAGATCCTGCGCGGCCTGCGCGACCGGTACGAGGAGCACCACAAGGTCAACATCACCGACGAGGCCCTGGAGGCCGCCTCGGTGCTGTCCGACCGCTACATCTCCGAGCGCTTCCTGCCCGACAAGGCCATCGACCTCATCGACGAGGCCGCCAGCCGCATGCGCATCCGCACGATGACCGCCCCGCCCAGCTTCCGCGAGCTGGAGGACGAGATCGAGGGCGTGCGCAAGGACAAGGAAGCCGCCATCGAGGCGCAGGAGTTCGAGAAGGCCGCGAACCTGCGCGACACCGAGCGCCGCCTCACCAATAAGAAGCGCGACCTCGAGGAGGAGTGGAAGGCCGAGGACGCCCCCCGCCCGAACATCGGCGAGGAGGAGATCGCCGACATCGTCTCGATGTGGACGGGCATCCCGGTGTTCAAGCTCACCGAGGCCGAGACCCAGAAGCTGCTCCGCATGGAGGACGAGCTGCACAAGCGCGTCATCGGCCAGGAGGCGGCCATCACCGCCACCAGCCGGGCCATCCGCCGCGCCCGCGCGGGGATCAAGGATCCGAAGCGGCCGGCAGGGTCGTTCATCTTCCTGGGGCCGTCGGGTGTCGGCAAGACCGAGCTCGCGCGCACCCTGGCCGAGTTCCTGTTTGGCGACGAGCAGGCGCTGATCCAGGTGGACATGTCCGAGTACATGGAGAAGCACGCCGTGTCGCGCCTGGTGGGCTCCCCGCCCGGCTACGTCGGCTACGACGAGGGCGGCCAGCTCACCGAGCAGGTGCGCCGCAAGCCGTACTCGGTCATCCTGCTCGACGAGATCGAGAAGGCCCACCCCGAGGTGTTCAACATCCTCCTGCAGATCCTGGAGGATGGCCGCCTCACCGACGCCCAAGGGCGTCAGGTGGACTTCCGCCACGCCATCGTGATCATGACGTCGAACATCGGCGCCTCCACCATCACGCGGTCCACGCCGCTGGGCTTCAGCGTGGCCGAGGAGGGTGGCGGCATGGACTACGACGACATGAAGAGCCGCATCATGGGCGAGCTGAAGAAGGTGTTCCGCCCCGAGCTCATCAACCGCATCGACGAGATCATCGTCTTCCACCAGCTGTCGAAGGATGAGATCAAGCAGATCATCGACCTGATGCTGGTGCGGCTGCAACAGCAGCTGGCCGAGCAGGGCGTGTCGATCCAGCTCACCGACGCGGCGAAGGACCTCCTGGTGGAGGAGGGCTACGACCCGGCCATGGGCGCACGCCCGCTGCGTCGTGCCATCCAGCGCCTGCTGGAGGACCCGCTCGCCGACGAGCTGCTGCACGGCACCCTCCAGGAGGGGCTCGTGATCGTGGTGGATCGCGACGGCGACAAGATGTCGATGGAGCGCCGCGAGGCGCCGGCCGCGCCCGAAGCGCCCGAGGCGGTCGCCGTTGGCGCCGACCCGGACGCCGACGCGGAGTAACCGCTGAGCCCGCCACGGGCCCGCAGCCAGTTCGTATG
>CAZPAT010000127.1:0-4476 GCA_964584485.1 uncultured Bifidobacterium sp. | reverse complement strand
ACCGGTCGCCGCGCCGTGCAGCGCGACACCCTCTACCGGGTGGTGCGCCGCTTCTGAGCGTCCACGGGGGCGCTACCGCGTGAGCGGCAGGCCCGCCTGGTGCCAGGCGACGATCCCGCCCTCGAGGTTGGCGAGATCACCGAAGCCCTCGTTCTCCTCGAGGTAGCGGCACACGCTGTCCGACCGTGCGCCGCTGTGGCAGATGAAGACCACGCGCCGGTCGCGCGGTACCTCCGCGATGCGCTCCAGCAACTCCCCCATGGGGATGTGCATCGCCCCGGAGATCGAAGCCTGGGCCACCTCATCGGGCTCGCGGACGTCGATCAACACGGCCTCGCCGGCGTCGAGCGCGGCCTTGGCCGCCTGGGCGGTGATCTGATCCATGCCGGGAACCTAGACGACGCCGGCGCCGACCTCGTCGGCAACGCGGTCGGCCTCGAACGACGAGCGCACCAGCGGGCCGGCCTCCACATGGGCAAGCCCCTGGGACGTCCCGAGCGCGGCGAGCGCCGGGTACTCGGCCGGGGCGTAGAAGCGCTCGACCGGCAGGTGTCCGGGCGAGGGGCTCAGGTACTGGCCCACGGTCACCACCTCGCATCCCGACGCCGCCAGGTCCGAGAACACCTGCGCTACCTCGGGCAGCTGCTCGCCCAGCCCCACCATGATGCCGCTCTTCGTCGGCAGGTCCGCAGCCCGTGAGCGTTCCAGCAGTTCCAGGGTGCGCTCGTACCGGGCGCCCGGGCGCACCCGCTTGTACAGGCGCGGCACGGTCTCGGTGTTGTGGTTCAGCACGTCGGGCCGGGCGTCGATCACCTGGTCCAGGGCGTCCCAGTTGCCCCGGAAGTCCGGGATCAGCACCTCCACCCGCGCATCGGGCAGGCGGTCGCGCAGCGCACGGATGACAGCGGCGAAATGGCCGGCGCCGCCATCGGGCTGGTCGTCGCGCGCAACGGCCGTCACCACCACGTAGCGCAGCCCCATGGACGCCGCGGCCTCCGCGAGCCGCTCGGGCTCGCGGGGGTCCGGCGGCAGCATGGGCTTGCCGGAGGTCACATCGCAGAACCGGCACCCGCGCGTGCAGGTCTCGCCGGCGATCATGAAGGTGGCGGTGCCGCGGGTCCAGCAGCGCTGGATATTGGGGCACGAGGCCTCCTCGCACACCGTCACCAGGCTCTCCTGGCGCATCAGCGACTTCAGCTGCACGTAGCCGGGCCCGAAGGACCCCTTCTCCACCACCCACCGGGGCAGGCGGGCACCGTCCACCAACTGGCGCAGCTCGTCCGGGGTCACGTCCACGGGGTCCAGCGCCTCGCGCGGGCCGTCGCCCACCAGCACGTCACCCAGGATCACATCCGGCACGGCGCCGCGCGCACGCGCATCACGAACTCGCGCGAGCAGGGCCGCATCCGGGGGAGCGTCCACGCGGAACGCGCGCTGCCGTCCGGGTGCGATCGCGGGGCCATCCACCATGCACCGCAGGCTAGCCCAGGGCACGAGGGCCGGTGGGGCATCGGGTAGCGTGCCGGGCCATGGTCCTGTCCGATCGCACAATCCGCGAGCAAATGTCCGCAGGCCGCCTCGTCATCGATCCGTTCGACGAGGCGCTGCTGCAGCCATCATCCGTGGACCTGCGGGTGTCCAACGCCTTCCGGGTGTTCCGCAACAACCGGCAGCCGTACATCGACCCGCGCGAGCCCGAGGCCGACCTGACCGAGGTGGTCGAGATCGGCGATGACGCGCCATTCATCCTCCATCCCGGGGAGTTCGTGCTGGGGTCCACGCTCGAGCGCGTGGGGATCCCGGACGACCTGGTGGCCCGGCTCGAGGGCAAGTCCAGCCTCGGGCGGCTGGGACTTCTGATCCACTCGACGGCCGGGTACATCGACCCCGGGTTCGAGGGCCAGATCACGCTGGAGTTCTCGAACGTCGCGAGCCTGCCCATCGCCATCCACGCGGGAATGCGCATCGGCCAGATCTCGTTCCTGCAGATGAGCACGCCCGTGGACACGCCGTACCAGGGCAAGTACCAGGGGCAGGCGGGGCCCACCTCCAGCCGCTCGCACCGGGACTTCCCCCGCTAGTAGCGCTGACGGATCCGCCGGGCGCTGTACCGGCGGTCGGCGGCAAGCCCACCCACCGCGGCGGCCAGAAGGGAGGCCGCGGCGATGAGCAGGGACGCCCCGTCGCTGCCGGGGGCGAACTCCGGGTCGCTGGGCCCGCCGAATGCGGCCACGATCGCCAGCACCAGGCAGATGGCAGCCCACAGCAGCCAGCCGAACACCCACGCGGCGGCGGCATTCAGCGCGCGGTGATCCAGGGTGCGCACACCGGCGAGGAATCCGCCGATGAGGAACGCCCCGATTACCGCCAGCGCGCGCACCCACAGGGGGGCAGCAGCGGACGCAGCGAGGCCGATCGTCCCGACCAGCCCACCCCATCCGACCGCCATGGGCTCGAGCCCGATATCCCCACCTCCCCCCGCATCGCCGTTCCGGGGACCCATGCTAACGTCGCCGCAATCGGATCCCCGCCGGGGAGCCCCGACCATGAGGTAAACCCATGCCATTCGGCATCGGCCCGCTCGAGCTCATCATCATCCTGGCCATCATCCTGCTGGCCTTCGGCGCCAAGCGGCTGCCCGAGATCGGCAAGAGCCTGGGCACGGGCATGCGCGAGTTCAAGAAGGGCGTCACCGGCGACAAGGCCGCCGACGACCAGGTGACCGCGACGCAGGCCCAGGACGCGGCGCTGCCCGAGAAGACCGACGAGTCCACCCCCGCCGCCTAGCAGGGGGGAGTTCACCGCCCTCATCCGGGGGGCGTGGGTCCTGCCCGTCGAGGGGCCCGTCATCCGGGGCGGCGGCGTGCTGCTCGCCGGCGATTCCATCGTTGCCGTGGGGCGCGAGCGTGACCTGCCGCCGTGCGACGGCGTGCCCGTCACCGACATGGGCGATGCCATCCTCATCCCGGGGCTGGTGGACGCGCATTGCCACCTCGAGTGGGGCCTCATGGGCGGGCTGGTTCCCGATGCGGGGTTCGGGGACTGGCTGGGGGCCTTCATCCACCGCACCGCGGAGGTCACGCCCGCTGACCGCGCGGCGGGCGCGCGCTGGGCGGCCACCGTGGCGCTGCGCAACGGGACGACCACGATCTGCGACTCCGGCCCCGGCGGGTTCGCCGCACCCGCAGCAGCTGCTGCGGGGCTGCGCGCCGTCGTGCACCTGGAGGTGTTCGGGCGCGAGAGCGGTACGGCCGCGCGCGAGAAGGTGATGCACCACGGCGAGGCGCTCCTGCGCGCGCGTGACGATGCCGGGCCCCTTGTGCAGGTGGGCGTGTCACCGCACTCCCCGTACACGGTGGGACCGGCCCTCTGGGGCGAGGTGCTCGCCGATCCGATCCTCGGGAGCGGATCGGTGGCAAGTCACGTCGCCGAGTCGCCCGATGAGGTGCTGCTGCTGGATGAAGGCGTGGGCCCACTGGTGGACACCATCACCTCGGTGGGCCGCGATCCCGCATCCTGGCCCGGGGGCGGGCCCGGCGTGGTGTCACGCCTCGCCGCGGCGGGCGCGCTGCGCGAGGGACTCATCGCCGCCCATTGCGTCCAGGTGGACGCCGAGGACGCCGGGGTCCTCGCGGAGCATGGAGTACGCGTGGCCCACTGCCCGCACTCCAATGCGCGCCTTTCCTGCGGCGATGCGCCCGTAGAGGCCCTGGAGGCCCTCGGCATCCCCGTCGGGCTCGGCACCGACAGCCCGGCGAGCGCCGGGGCCTATGACCTGCGCGACGAGGCCCGCTGGGCGGCGGAGGCCCGCGCGCGGCGGGGAGGATCCCCCGTGGCGGCCGACATGCTCGCGATGGCGACGATCGGATCGGCGGGCGTGCTGGGGCGGGACCGCGACATCGGATCGCTCGTTCCCGGCAAGCGCGCGGACATCGTGGCGGTGCAGCCGGCGGAGGGTGCGCCGGTGGATGCCGACCCCGCGCTCGCGGTGCTCGATCCGCGGGCGCACGTGGTGGCGTCGTGGGTGGACGGGCGCCAGGTGCTCGGGGCGGATGGGCCGGTGCTCGCCGACACCGGGTCCGTCAACGCCGCGGCGCGCGAGGCGCGTACGCGGATCATGTAGCGTCGCCGCGTGCTGTTCGACGGCAAGCACCAGAAGGTGCTCACCAAGGTGATCGCCATCATCGCGATGGTCGCATTCGCAGGGTTCGGCCTCGTCGCCGGGGGACTTGCCGTGAGCGGCGGGTGCGGCGCTTCCGACCCGCTGCAGCAGGCGATCGACGAGGCCCAGTCCCGCGTGACCACGGCCACGGCCGGGGTTGATACGGCGACCGCCACCGTGAAGGCATCGCCGAAGAACGCCACGGCAAAGGCCGACCTGGCGCAGGCAAAGGCGGACCTGGGCGAGGCGCAGTCCTCGCTGGCGCAGGCGCGACTGGCGCGGGACCCGAACGACCCCGCGGCGCTCACCGACGC
>CAZPAT010000126.1:0-4508 GCA_964584485.1 uncultured Bifidobacterium sp. | reverse complement strand
ACCGCGGCGGCGATGGGCCACCCGGAGAACCGGCTGGCGAACCAGCGGGCGCCGGCATTGCCCACGGTGGATGCGCCGGTGGACACCAGCACCACGGGGCGGTTGCGGGCGACGGCCCCCAGGGAGCGGGCCAGTTGCACCAGCACGGCGGATCCGCTCTCCCCGCCGCTGACGCCGGGCGGTGCATCGCGCGGTGCGGAGATGACCAGGGCGGGCGCCGCGGCCGCGCCGGTCCGCGCCGGCAGCACCACGTAGACGTTCTCGGTGATCACGCGGCCCGAGGGGCCGAGCACCGAGAAGCGCTGCCGGCGAACCGGGGTGGCACCCGGGACCGCGGCCAGCTGGGTGGCGATCCACGCGGCGGAGGCGGAATCCCCGCGGGTGCCGGGCACGCGCTCCGGCGCCACCTCGGCCAGGTCCGCGGCGATGCCCCGGGCGGCCACCGCGTCGAACGCAGGCGGGAGGGGCGGGTCGGGGGTGCCGCCCGGAGTTTCCAGCGTCAGCAGGGCCACGAGCAACGCAAGCGCCGCGACGAGCCATGAGAGCCGGTAGAGGCGCCCGTTCAGCATGTGCGCGCAGTATCGCACCGGCGACCCGCCGGGCGCGGGATCGCGAGTACAGTTGGCGCATGGAGCGGCGGCCGCTCATCCTGGTTTCGAACCGGGGCCCGGTGGGCTTCATCGACGACGGGGAGGGCGGCACGCGCGTGGTGCGCTCCGGGGGCGGGCTCGTGACGGCCCTCACAGGACTCATCGACATCGTCCCGGCGTTGTGGGTTTCGGCGGCCATCGAGGACGGCGACCGGCGGGTGGCCGCCGAGGCGGGTGGCCCGTTTCCCATCCCGCAGGCGGGCACGTCCACGACCGGGCGCTTCGTGGTGATGGAGCCGGAGGTGTACGAGCGCTACTACAACGTGGTTGCCAACCCCATGCTGTGGTTCATCCAGCATTACCTGTGGGATCTGTCGAACGTGCCGGACATCCGCGAGGAGGAACTCGCGGCATGGTCGGAGGGCTACGTGGTGGCCAACGACCTGTTCGCCGACGCCGTGGTCGAGGCCCTCGAGGCGAGTCCCGACGCCGTCGTGATGATCCACGACTACCACCTGTACACGGCACCCGCGCGCATCCGGGCGCGGGCGCCCGAGGCATTCCTGCACTTCTTCGTGCACATACCCTGGCCCCAGCCGGATTACTGGCGCGTGCTGCCCCCGCACATCCGTGACGCGATCGTCGAGGGCCTGCTGTCCAACGACATCGTTGCCTTCCACACACAGCGCTACGCCCGGAACTTCCTGCTGTCCTGTGAGGACCTGCTGGACCTCGAGGTGGACTACGAGGCCCTCACGGTGAATTACCGCGGGCGCACCGTGGCAGTGCGCCACTACCCCATCTCGATCGATGCGCGCGGGTTCACCGAACTGGCGGAAAGCGACGCCGTGCGGCAGGAGGAGGCCACGTTCCTGCGGCGGCGCCGCCGGCACCTGGTGGTGCGGGTGGACCGCACGGACCTCTCCAAGAACATCCTCCGCGGGTTCACGGCGTTCGATGCGTTCCTCGATCGCCACCCCGAGTTCCACGAGGAGATCACCTTCTTCGCCATGCTGCAGCCCTCGCGGCAGGACGTGCCGGAGTACGTGGAGTACGTCACGCGCATCACCGATCTGGTGAGCCGCATCAACACCAAGCACGGCAACACCGACTGGATGCCCATCGAGCTGCGGTTCGAGAGCAACCTGCCCCTCGCGGTCACGGCCTACAAGCACTTCGACGTCATGCTCGTGAACTCGATCTTCGACGGAATGAACCTCGTGGCCAAGGAATCCGTGCTGGTGAACGAGCGCGACGGCGTGCTCGTGCTGTCGGAGAACGTCGGCGCCTACGAGGAGATCGGGGCATTCAGCATCGGCGTGAACCCGTTCGACATCGAGGCGCAGGCCGAGGCCCTGCACCAGGCGCTCACCATGCCCCGGGCCGAGCGCCGCGCGCGGGGGGAGGCCATCCGCCACGTGATCAGCGAGAACGACATCGCCAAGTGGCTGAAGACGCAGATCGCCGACATCGAGGATCTCCGCGGCCGTGCGGTGCTGCCGCCCGGCACGCAGGGGTGATGCGCGCACGGTGGGGCGGAACCCCCGGGGGACGCCGGGGCCGGGGCGCTCCGCTAGCCTCGTCGCCGCGATGGGGCGAACCCCCGGCCCGTCCGCGCTCCATCGGCACGCACCGGAGGTCATGAGTATCCGCAGCACGCGACCCGAGAACCGCACCGCCACCGGGGCGCCCCGCGCCCTGCCCGCTGCATGGCGCGGCGGGCGCCTCGCCCTGGCGGGCATCGCCGCCCTCGTGTGCAGCGCATCGGCCGGCACGGCCATCGCCGCCACGAACGTCAACGGATGGGGTGCGATCAGCGCCGACATGGCGGGCGGCACCCTGGTGTGGGCGGACGCCCAGCCGGCACGCACCCGCACGTTCACGTACTGGCGCACCGACGCCAGCCGGGCGCGGGTATCGGGCACACGCATCAGCGGTGTGACAAAGCCGGTCACCGTGCGCACCAGCGCGGGCGCGCTCACCGGTTCGGCAATCCGCGCCACTGGCGTGTCCCGTGGATTCACGCTGACGGCGTCGGGGGCATCCTTCGCGGGACCCGTGACCTGGTGCTGCACCCCCGAGGGCCAGGAAGTGGTGGTGTCGAGCAACGGCGCCGGGGATGCCCCGCATCCGTACGCCTCGGGCCTCGACGGAACCCGCGTGCGGTGGATCGCCGGCACCAGGGACGGAGCGGTGCTGGGATCCGCCGACCCGGTGGAGTACCAGGAACGACAGACCTCCGCGGCCATCCCCGGCAACACCGGCCCCGGCCTCGCATCGGTGACCACCGGCATCGCCGCCTGGGCGGATCGCGGCGGCAGCCTCATCCGCTTCGGGGTACCCGCCGACGACGGCGTGGCCAACCTGCGCGAGGCCCGCCAGGGCGGACGGGTGCTGGAGGTGCGTGCGACGCCGCGGTTCATCGCCGCCGTGGTGCGTCGCGGTGGCTACCGCGTCACCCGCACCGATGTCGCGACCGGTCGGGTGCGGATCGTGTGGCGCGGAGCGAAGCGACCGCGCATCGCGGCCGGCGGACGGGCGATCGCCATCGGCGCGGGCCGCACGGTGCTCACGAGCCGCGGGGGGTCGGCCCGGAAGGTGGCCGATGCACGCGGCGCCATCGCGGCGGTTGCCACCAACGGCACCCGCGTCGCGGTGTTCGAGCGCATCACGCGCCGCGTGACCAAGGGGAAGCGCACCACCTCGGTGCGGTCCACCGCAGTCCGCATCGCGGGGAGGGTCCGATGAGCATGCGCATCGCCACGGGCGCGCTCGCAGGGGCGGCCGCGCTGGCGCTGGCCATTCCCGCGCATGGCGCGATCCCCGCGCTGCAGGACGACCAGCTGCACAACCTGAGCGGGCCGGCACTGGACCAGCGGCTGGACCTGCTGCAGTCGAGCGGCACGAAGGTGACGCGCGTGGATGTCATCTGGCGGAGCGTCGCGCCCACGCGACCCGCGGACCCCATGAACCCGGCGGATCCCGCCTACGACTGGAGCCGCTACGACCAGATGATCAGCGGGCTCGTGGCGCGTGACATCACGCCCATGATCACCTACTACTGGACCCCCACATGGGCGGGGCGCACGGGCAAGCCCAACGCCGCCCCGCGCATCGCCGACGCCGCGTACTTCGCGGCGGCGATCGCGCGCCGGTACAACGGCACGTGGGCGGACGGCAAGGGTGGGGTGCTCCCGCTGGTGCGACGCATCGAGATCTGGAACGAGCCGAACATCGCGACGTTCTGGTTCCCGCAGTGCCGGCGCCAGAAGGGCCGGTACGTCATGACATCGGCCCGTCAGTACTCGGCCCTGGTGGCCGCGGCCTACCCGCGCGTGAAGGCCGCGAGCCCGGCGTCCATCGTCACCGCGGGCGTCACCGGACCGGTGGGTGGATCCGCGTGCGACAAGGCCGACTCCTCGGTGGGCACGATCACCTTCGCGAAGGAGATGATCCGCCATCGGGTGCCCATCGACGCATGGAGCATGCACCTCTACCCCATCGGCTCACCGGCCAAGGCGTACTTCGTGCCGTCGTGGAGGACGATCCCGCAGATCACCAAGCTGGTGGATAGGCTGAAGCGCGGCGCGCCCATCTACGTGACGGAGACCGGCTATCACACCTCGTACAACCGCTACCACCGCTACTTCGTGAGCGAGGCCCAGCAGGCGTCGTGGCTGGACCAGACCTACAGGGTCGCGAACCGGTACCCCCGGGTAGAGGTGGCCGTGTGGTTCAACCTCCAGGACAACCCGTTCTGGACCGGTGGACTGCTGCGCAGCGACCTGACGCAGAAGCCCGCGTGGTCACGATTCGTCGCACAGGCGTCCGGCTCCGCCCGCCCCGGGTCGTGGGCACCGTGAGCGGGGCGGAGCGCGACGGCGACACGCTCGACGACGTCCGCGCCTACTACGACCG
>CAZPAT010000125.1:0-4516 GCA_964584485.1 uncultured Bifidobacterium sp. | reverse complement strand
GCGGCCGTCCGGCGCTACAGCGCCACCCCGCAGCTCGCCGCGGCGTTCGAGGCGGGCATGTGGGGTCTCGCGCATGGCGGCGATACCCCGGCCTTCGCGGGGATGCACGAGGCCGCCGTGGCGGTGTGCGGCTCGTCGGTCACCGCGGCCCGCGCGGTGTGGGAGGGACGTGCGGACCGCGTGCTGTCGGTCGCGGGTGGCCTGCACCACGCGTTCGCGAACAAGGCGAATGGCTTCTGCATCTACAACGATCCGGCCGTGGCCATCCGGTGGCTGCTCGAGAACGGGGCCGAGCGGGTGGCATACGTGGACGTGGACGTCCACCACGGCGACGGCACGCAGTTCATCTTCTACGACGACCCCCGCGTGCTCACGTGCTCGGTGCACGAGAGCGGCCGGTACCTCTTCCCGGGCACGGGGGCCATCTCCGAGCGCGGGATCGGTGCGGGGGAGGGGTACTCGGTGAACGTGCCGCTACCGGCCTTCTCCGGCGACGGCCCGTACATGCGCGCGATCGACGAGGTCATCGCCCCGGCCGTCACGGCCTTCCGGCCGGATGTCATCGTCACCCAGGATGGCGTGGACCCCCACCACCAGGACCCGCTGGCCCACCTGCAGGTGCGCATGGCCACCTTCCCGGCGGTGTGGAGGTCGCTGCACCGCCTGGCGGACGAGGCCGCGGGTGGACGCTGGATCGCCCTCGGTGGCGGCGGCTACAACGTGGACGTCCTGCCACGGGCCTGGGCGCTGTTGTTCGCCGAGATGACGGGAGCGGCCCTTCCGGACGAGATGCCGGCGGACTGGCTGGCCCTCGCCGCCGAGCGCACGGATCGCACCGACCTCACACCGCTGTTGATGGGTGACCCCGACCCGGAGGTCGCGGCCGACGAGCGTGCCCGGGCCGATTCCGACGGCGATGAGGTGGTGGACGAGGCCATCCGGACGCTCCTGTGAGCACGGCGCTCTGGCGCGGCGCGGGTGACCCGCGCGGAGCCCATGCGCTGTGCGAGGCGGTGTCCTCTGCCCGTCGGTACGCGCATTCCCGGGGCGTCGCGCAGCAGGCGGCGCGCGCGGCGCGTGCCACGGCACTGGATCCCGATGGACGCCGACGCCTGCTCACGGCGGCGTGGCTGCACGACATCGGATACGGCCTGCCCGGGTCGTTCCACGCCCTGGACGGCGCGCGGGCCCTCCGGCGCGCGGGCCACGAGGACGTCGCACGGATGGTCGCCCATCACTCGAATGCCGCCGCGCGTGCATACGCGGCCGGGCTCGCGCCGATCGGTGGGGAGTTTCCGCGCCCGGCAGGCCGCGATGCCGCGCTCCTCGCGCTGCTCGACGTGGCCGACCTCCTCACGGGTCCGGATGGCGAGCGGGTCGATCCCGCGGGTCGGCTGGCGGGGCTCGTCGATCGGCGTGGTCCCCGCAGCCCCTCCGTGCGGGCGCTGGTGGACAACGTGAACCGGCTCGCGGCGGATCCCACCACCCGCTCCCTGATCGAGCAGATGTCCGTGCCCGGGGTCGCCGCGTGAGCGGCCGGGTGGTCGCGGTCTTCGGCTCGTCGCGCATCGGGCCGCAGCACCCCGCATATGCCGATGCCGAGCGCCTCGGGCGGTTGCTGGGGCGCGCGGGGTGGGTCGTGGCCACGGGCGGGCACGACGGTGCCATGGCCGCGGTCTCGCGCGGCGCGCGGGATACCGGTGCGCATGTGATCGGCGTAACGCTCCCCGGTCCGGGCGGACATCGTCGTCCGAACGACTGGGTGGTGGAGGAGCGGCCCGCCGATGACCTGTTCGCCCGCCTCGCGCTGCTGCTCGACGCCGATGCGTGGGTGGCCGTCGCCGGCGGCGTCGGCACGCTCGCGGAGATCACCGTGGCGTGGAATCTCATGCAGAACGCCCATGTCGTCCCCCGGCCGCTGATCGTGGTGGGTCCGGGCTGGGATGCGGTGCTCGACGCCCTCGTCGATGGCCACCTGGTGGACGCGGCCGACCTCGCGCTGGTCACGGCCGTGCCGGATGTGGACGCGGCGATGGCCGCGCTCGGCCGGCGCCTGCCGGGCTAGGGGGCCTCTGCCGCGCCGATGGCGGCGGCGGCGCGTTGCAGTCCGGCGTGCGGGTCGGGGCCGAGGTCGATTCGCACGAGCCTGCGCCCGGCGGTCTCGAGTGCCTGTGCATCGCCGATGGCCTGCGCGCGCAGCAACTCGCCGAAGGTGTGATCCTGGCCGGGGATCGCCAGGTCGGGGGATCCGGGCCCGAGGAACTGCACGAACACCCCGGACCCGGGGCCGCCCTTGTGCAACTGGCCGGTCGAGTGCAGGAACCGCGGTCCCCAGCCCGCCGTGGTCGCCACCCGGGTGCGGCGCCGCACGGCGGCACGCATCGCGCCCATCAGCCGGTCCCCTGCCGGGGTGGGCGTGGAGAAGCACAGGAGCGACAGGTAGTCACCCTGCTCGAGCATGTCGAGCGCCCGCACGATGTCCTCAGGCTCCCCGCGGTCATCGCGTGGGATCCCCGCGGCGGCCAGCGCGCGGTTCGCCGCCTCCTTGGCGGCCTGGACATCCGGTTGGTCGAAGGGGTTCACGCCGAGTTCCGCGCCCGCGGCGGCCACCGCGAGCTCCAGTCCCATGTACAGGCCGGCCACGTCCAGGGGCGTGCGGATGTCCATGACGAAGACGGGGATCCCCGTGGCGCCGATCGCGGCGACGTCGGCATCGTGCTCGCCCGTCATGCGCACGTGCAGCACCATCCGGTCCGACGCGTACTCGCCGGGGTCACCGATGGGCTCGTCGGCAACGGGGATGATCCCCTGCCCATCCTTGCCCAGGCTCTCGGCGATGAGCTGCTCCGCCCAGAGGCCGAACGAACCGACCCCCGGGTCGGCGATGATCGTCAGCTTGTCGCGCCCCGCGCGGGCCAGGGCGGCCAGCGCCACTCCCATGCGGACCGGTTCCGGGTCCATGCGCGCCGACCCGGCCAGATCCAGCAGGGGCGTCAACGGTACGCCCGCGAACGCCATCGGCACCAGCCCAAACAGGGTGAGGGCGGAGAAGCGCCCGCCGACATCGGGCGGGTTCGCGAGCGCCAGGCGCCAGCCCTCGGCCGCGGCGCGGTCGGCAAGGGGCGTGCCGGGGTCGCTGATGGCGATCAGGTGGTCGCGCGCGTCATCCCCGAGCGCATCACCGAGGAACTGGCCCACCTGAGCGAGGAAGGCCAGGGGTTCGGCGGTCGTCCCGCTCTTCGAGGCCGTGATCGCGAGGCACCGGGCGGGGTCGATTCCCACGGTCGCCTCCTGCACGGCCACGGGATCGGTGGAGTCCAGCACCCGCAGCTCGATGCCCGCGCCGTGCCCGAATGTCCTGCGGGTCACCTCGGGCGACAAGCTGGACCCGCCCATCCCCAGCACGAGCACGTGGTGGATGCCGTCCTCCCGCGCCCGGGTCACGAGGGCGTCGAGCGCCGGGGCATGGCCGCGCATGTCCTCTGGCGCGCGCAGCCAGCCCGTCCAGGCCCGCGCCGCCTCCGCATGGTCCCCCCAGGCCGAGGGGTCCCCGGCCAGCAGGCGTCCCACCGCCCCCCGCGCCTCGGCGTCCGCGATCGCGTCCTCGATGAGGCCGGCCGCGGGGCCCGGGCGGACGTGGATCCTCATCGTGCCCGCGTCGCCGCCAGGCTCTCCGCCGCCGCCCGTGCGACGGCCTCGGGCGTCATTCCCAGGCGGCTCATCACGAGGGCCCCGGGGGCCGACTCGCCGAAGCGATCGATCGCCACGATGCGGCCATCGGTGCCCGTCCAGCGCTCCCAGCCGAAGGGCGATGCCGCCTCGACGCCCACACGCGCCGTCATGGCGGGCGGGAGCACCTCGTCGCGGTACTCCGCGGGCTGGGCTCCGAACAGCTCCCACGAGGGCATGCTGATCACACGCGCGGAGATTCCCTCCGCGGCCAGCATTTCCCGGGCGGTCAGCGCCAGCGACACCTCGGAGCCGGTCGCCACCAGCGCGCAGTCGTCCCCGCCGGCCACCACGTAGGCGCCGCGATCCACCGGCGGGTCGGTCATCGGCAGCACGGGCAGCGCCTGGCGGGTGAGCACGAGCGCCGTCGGGCCCTCCAGGCGGCCGATGGCGATGCGCCACGCCGCGGCCGTCTCGCGGGCGTCAGCCGGACGCAGCGTCACAAGGCCGGGAATGGACCGGAGCGCCGCGAGCTGCTCCACGGGCTGGTGGGTGGGGCCGTCCTCGCCGACGGCGATCGAGTCGTGGGTGAAGACCAGGATCGCGGGCAGGCGCTGCAGGGCGGCCATGCGGATCGCGTTCTTCATGTAGTCGGAGAACGTCATGAAGGTCGATCCATATGCCCGGAATCCGCCGTGGGCCACCATCCCGTTCACCGCGGCGGCCATGCCGAACTCGCGCACGCCGAAGTGGATGTTCCGGCCCGCGAACGCGTGCGGCGCGATGTCGCCGCCATCCCGGATGACCGTGCCGGTGGACGACGCCAGGTCGGCGGCCCCGCCCACCA
>CAZPAT010000124.1:0-4532 GCA_964584485.1 uncultured Bifidobacterium sp. | reverse complement strand
GCGTAGGCGTTGTCCTGGTAGGTGTCGCTGTCGTACGGGCGGCCGTCGGTGAGCAGGATCATCAGCTTCACGTTGCTGTCCACGCTCATCAGGCGCTTGGTGGCGTGCCGGATGGCCGGACCCATGCGGGTCTTGCTGCGCCCGTAGATGCCTCCGATGCGCGACCTCACGCGGTCGTCGTACCGCTCGCCCAGTTCCTTCACGGTGTAGAACTCGGCGTCCTCGCGGCCGTTGCCCGAGAAGCCGTAGATGGCGTATTCGTCGCGGATCGCCTCGAGGGCCTCGCACATCAGGATGAGGCCCTCCTTCTCGATGTCGATGATGCGCTTGCGGCCGTCGATCTTGCGGTCGGTGGACGACGACATGTCCACCAGGAACGCCGTGGTGACGTCGCGGTCCTTCTTGTCGCGCTTGATGTACACGCGGTCGGTGGGCGTGAGACGGGCCTTGCGGTCCACCACGTGCTCCACCAGCCCGTCCAGGTCGAGGTCGTCCCCCTCGCTCTGGTAGCGCATCTTGCGCATGCGCTCGGGGCGCATCAGCTGGAAGTTGCGACGGATCTGGGTGACCACGCCGCCGTACTCGTGGAAGGTTGCGGCCACGAACGCCGGCACCTCACGGGTGGCGCGCGACTCGCGCAGAGTGCACCACGACGGCCGGTAGTCCTCGATGCGGTGGTCCCACTCGTCGTACATGAAGACCTGCTCGCCCAGGTCCTCCTCGGCCTCGTCCTCGCCCTGCGCAACCTCCGGGCCCGCGCCCTCAGGGGTCATCCCGCCGGCGGAGTCGATCTCGTCCTCGCCCTCGGCGTCGCTGGCGCGGCCGCTCTCCTCCATGTCCGCGTCGCTCTCGCCCTTCTGGGCGGCGGCGTCCTCCTCCATCTGGCCCTCGGACACCTGCTGGGCCTGCATCACCTTGTCGGCCGACTCCATCGACTCGGCCTCGGTGTCGTCGCCCTTGTTGCCCTCCTTGTCGGCGTCGCCCTCGACGTCCTGCGCCTCGATCTGGTTCTGCGCCTGGCTCTCGGGCTGGACCAGCTCCTCCATGACCGGCGGCACGAAGGGCGGCATCTCCATGGGCTCGTACTCATCCAGCGGGTTGAAGTCCACCTCGCCGGTGTCCTGCTCCCCCTCGGGCGACTCCTCGGGCTTGCGGGCCTGCTGCTGCATGGCCTCGTCGGAGAACGGATCGGTGATGCCCCGGCGCCCGGCCTGCATCACCTCGTCGATCAGCGCGTAGATGCGGGCCGTCACACGGGCGGTGTCGGCGACGGTGGCGCCCTCCTCCTCCACGTCCACCAGCAGGGCGATCGCGCCCTCGCTGGCCTCGCGCACGTGGGCGGCCATGTCGTCGAACGGCGGGTCCCCCGCCATCGTCGACACCATGATCGCGTCGATCACCTGCCCCACCTCGGGCAGGTCGGCGGGGGAGGTGCCCATCTCCTCGCGGCGCTCCAGCGTCTGGGCCTGGATCAGGTCCATGTCGCGGCGGATGCCCGGGTACGCGCGCCGGATGAGCGCCTCGATGCGCTGGCCCTCGACGATGTTGAAGATGTCGCGCGCCAGTGCCGGCGACGGGAACATGCCGTAGAACCTGGTCAGGTCGCTCTCGCGCCGCCACTCGGCCTCGGTGGTGGCGGTGGGGAACGGGGATTCCCTCGTGCTCATCGGGCCCCCATTCCGTAGCGGGCGTCCAGGTCGGCGACGGTCTCGGGAATCTCGTCGAGGCTAAACCGGTAGGTGCCGAACTCGATGCGCGCAGCGCCGTGGGCAGCGGCCACCTTGTAGGCCACGAAGTTCCGGTCATCGTCGTCGAAGAAGCGCATGTCGGCGGGAAGGATGATGTGGTCGGGCCCGAACCGGTCCACGGCCTCCATCTCGTCCACCCCGCGCACCGCAACGTCGCGACCCGACAGCGCCGTGGCGTAGAGCTTCAGCACGCGGGCCACCTGGCGAAGGGCGAGGCCCTCGCGCAGCTCCTCGAGCACCTCGAGCGAGTACTTGGAGCCCATGCGGAAGTATCCGCGGCCGACTTCCTTGTTCTTCTCCAGCACGTCCAGGCCGCGACGGGTCCACTCGGCCGCTCCATCGTGCGACACGCGCTCGCCGTTCAGCAGGTCCAGCAGGGTGTTGGCGGCCTCCAGCGCCGCCTCGGGGTCGGCGGCCGCGACCAGGCGCACCTCGCGCATGTAGCACTCGCGGTGCTTCGGGCGCAGGCGGGCGAGAATCGGCGGCAGGGCGGCCGCAAGCTCCTGCGCGTGCTTGCGGCGCCGCTCATCGCGCCGGTCACGCGCAGCCAGGAGGGACTTCAGCTCGGCGGCGCGCTGCTGCTTCGGCTCGATCTCGCGCAGCTCGCGCTCGAGGTCCTCCAGTTCGCCCGCGAACGCGCGGGTCTCATCGTCATCCGGCGGCCCCAGGGTGGCCTCGGTGACGATCTCCACGTAGGAGTCGGCGATCGTGGGGTCAGGCGCGTGGTAGAGGTCGGGCAATTGCTTGGCCACCTCCACGCCCGACTTCCAGCCCACGTCGGCGATGGCGCGAACCTGGTCCAGGTAGCGCTCGATGGCCTCATCGTCCTGCTCCTCGAACAGGCGCGGAAGCTGCCGCGCGACCTCCACCCCCAGCTGGTACTTCAGATCGGAGATCTCCTGCACCAGGCGCAGGTAGTCGTCGCGCCGCTCCTCGGGCACGGCCGCGAGCATGTCGCGGCCCACGTACATGCCGACGTTCCCTGCGCTGCCTCCGCCCTGGGTGGACACCGCCGCGGTCCTAGAACTGGGTGTTGACGAGCTCGAGGATCGAGCGCTGCATCTCGAGGTCATCGGTGATGGGCCGGCAGATGGTGGCCTCGCAGGCCGCCACCGGCTCGACGCCGCCCTCGATCAGCTGGCCGGCGTACACCAGCAGGCGCGTGGACACGCCCTCTTCCAGCCCGTGGGTGCGCAGGTTGCGGACCTTCTCGGCCACCTTCACCAGGCGCTCCGCCACGTCGCCGTCCACCCCGGCCTCCTGGCGCACGATCTCCTCCTCGAGATCCGCCTTGGGGTAGTCGAACTCCAGGGCCACGAAGCGCTGCTTGGTGGAGTGCTTCAGGTCCTTCAGTACCGACTGGTAGCCCGGGTTGTACGAGATGACCAGCTGGAAGTCGAGCGGCGCCTGCACGACCTCGCCCTTCTTCTCGAGCGGCAGTATGCGGCGGTCGTCGGTGAGCGGGTGGATCACCACGGTGGTGTCCTTGCGGGCCTCCACGATCTCGTCGAGGTACGCGATGCCGCCGGCCTTGACGGCCGTGGTCAGCGGGCCGTCCTGCCACACGGTCTCGTCCCCGCGGAGCGTGTACTTGCCCACCAGATCGGAGGCCGTGAGGTCCTCGTGGCAGCCCACGGTCACCAGCGTGCGGCCGAGCTTCCAGCTCATGTGCTCGACGAAGCGCGTCTTGCCGCAGCCGGTCGGGCCCTTCAGCATCACGGGCAGGTGCGCCTCGTATGCCGCCTCGAACAACTCGACCTCGTTACCGACGGGGAGGTAGTACGGCTCCTCCTCGAGGCGGAAGTCCTCCATCTTCTGGGTCTCAACCGCCATCTGGTCGGTACTCCTTGTTCGAGGTGATCGTCACGAAGTGGCCGGAGATCCTACAGCGCCACCGGGGTCCGGCATACCCCGGGTGGTGCGCGTCTCACTCCGCAGGAGCGCCGTCCGGGCTCTCGGGCCACACCTGCGGAAGATCCAGCTCCCATTCGCCGCCGTCGGGGTAGTTCTCGGCGTACCACGACTTGAAGTTGGGGATGGTGAAGCCCACCACCGCGCGGCTCTGCGGCTCCACGCGCACGAGGATGCCGCGCTCCTCATCCAGCACGGTCGCGGCCGGCACCGGTGCGCCGAACGTGGCGGTGAAGGTGTCGGCGGCGGGGTCGTAGTGGTGAAGCGATTCCGACGCGTTGCGGATCGCGTTCTCCTCGGCGTAGTTCGGGCCGTCGTCCTGGGTCTCATCGGCCATCTGTGCGACCTCCATGCGGTCGGGAACCCGCCCGGCGAATGCGGGCCATTCGGTTAATGTACCGCCTCCACCGAGGTTCGATGCCGCAGTGCGGCGGGAGGTCACCACCCCATGCGAGGAGTCGACGCGACCCTCGAGGTCCTGAAGCGCAACGGCGTGGATGCCATCTTCGGCATTCCCGGCGGGCCTCTCATCCCGCTGTTCGACGCGCTGTTCGACGACTCGGACATCCGCCTGTTCCTCACCCGCCACGAGCAGGGCGCGGGCCACATGGCCGAGGGGTACGCAAAGGCCTCGGGCAACATCGCCGTGTGCACGGGCACCTCGGGCCCCGGCGCCACCAACCTGGTCACCCCCATCGCCGACGCCTACATGGACAGCGTCCCCATGCTGGCGCTCACCGGCCAGGTGGGGTCGGCCCGCGTGGGCACCGATGCCTTCCAGGAGGCCGACATCGTCGGCATCACCCTGCCGGTGGTGAAGCACTCATGGCTGGTCAAGGACGCCCATGAGCTCCCCACCGTGCTGGAGGAGGC
>CAZPAT010000123.1:0-4646 GCA_964584485.1 uncultured Bifidobacterium sp. | reverse complement strand
ACCTGCTGCTTGTCGCCGTCGATCCAGCCCGCCGAGGCGAGGAGGTCGGCGAGGGGTGTCTCGGCGACCTCCGCCGGGGACGTGCTCCAATCGCCGCCCACGGGCTCGAGGCCTCCCGCAAGTCGCGCCCGTGCCTCGCGGTGGGGAAGCCCGCCCCGCGCGCTCGCGCGGGCGTGGACCTCGCGCTGCACCTCGGGGTAGGTGAGCACCCGGGGTGCCCCGCCCTCGCCGGTGACGAGCGCCACCTTCTCGCCGGGGGCGAGCGGACGCGGATCGGCGGTCAGTTCATGCACAGGGACGATCCCCGGCTCGGACGATGCCACGTACATGTCCGCGGTCTCCACCCACCACAGCGGCCGGAGGCCGAGGGCGTCCACCGAGAAGACCATCTCGTCGTAGGCGCGCGCGGCGAGCGCAACCGGGCCCTGGGCGTACGGCCCCCAGGCCTCGCGGTAATGCACGTACAGGTCCTGCAGGTCGGTCGGCAGGCGGTGCACTTCGCCGAGGATCGGCGGGAACGCGAACTCGACGGCCTCCATGAGCGAGAGGCGCTTCTCGAAGATGAGGCCCTCGAGCAGCCGGTTCAGGTCCTGCGAGTCGGATCCGTCCCGCGTGATGGGGAGCCCCAGTTGGCGACACTGCTCGCGGAGCTGCGCGATGGTGTTGATCTCGCCGTTGTGGCCGAGGATGGCGAACGGCTGCACGCGGCTGAACGTGGGGTAGGTGTTGGTGGAGTACCGGTTGTGCGCGATGACGCGCGACGAGCCGAAGGTGGGCTCGGCGAGCTCGGGGTAGAAAGCCGGCAGCACCATCGGCTGGCCCAGCACCTTGTACACGCAGTCATTTGCCGAGAACGAGGCCACATGGCAGGTGAGCTCCTGCTCGATGGCCACCATCGCCCGGTAGCACTCGCGCGAGGCCGTGCCGGCGTCCCCGGCCAGGAGCGCCAACTGCCAGAAGACCGGGGGATTCTCCGCGGCGCGGGGCCCGAGCGCCGAGCGGTCGGTGTCGCCCTCGCGGCTGATGAGGACTTCCAACCCGTGGAGGCGCGCGATGTCGATGAGGCGCGGAAGCTCGGCATCGGCCTCGGAGGCGCCCTCGAAGAAGACATGCGCGATCACGAATCGCGGGTCGTCCGCGAGGGCGGGGTCGAGCCCGGCCTCGGCCAGTCGCCCGGCCCAGAGCGGGCGGGGGATGTCCACCTGCAGGCCGGAGCCATCGCCCTCGCCGTCCACGCTGCCGGCGCGGTGCACCATCATGTCGAGGCCGAGCAGCGCGCGTTCGACGATCTCGTGGCTGGGGAGGCCGTCCCGGGTCGCGAAGGCCGCGAGTGCGCAGGCGTCATGCTCCCGGAGCTCCGGCAGGCCGGGGGGAGGGGTCGTCGCGAACGGCGCAGGCGTCGTCGTCAAGTGAGGCCTCTCAGGTGGAGTGGTGATTGCCGACGCGGCACCGGGCGTCAGCCAGCCGGTGGATAGTGAAGCCGCCCGGACCCCCACTGTCAACGGGTTGAATGCCCCGGTTCGCGGCTACCATGGCCGCGCGTGATCGACGACGCCCGCGAGCCCGAGCCGACGGAGCACCGATGCCACTGGCATCCGGATCGCCCGACGCTCATCTCGTGCTCGTCATGCGGCACCCCCATCTGCCCCGACTGCGCCCGCGAGGCGGCGGTGGGGCTCAAGTGCCCCGACTGCGCCGGCGGGCCCCGTCCCGGCTCGGTGGGCGAACGCGCCCGGCGCCTCGATCTCGGCATACGCACCGGTGGCGCGCCGCTCACAGCGGGGATCATCGCCCTGTGCGTAGCGGTGGCGATCGTCGAACTGGCGCAGGGGGTCACGATCTCCGGCGCGAATGCCGGCATCGCCGTGGATCTCGGCCTCTACGGGCCCTTCGTCGCGGATGGCCAGTGGTATCGCATCATCACCTCGGCGTTCGTGCACGCCGGACTGATCCACCTGCTGTTCAACATGATCGTGCTGTGGTGGCTGGGTGGTGCCCTGGAGCGCTACGCCGGCACGCTGCGCTTCGGGGCGATCTACCTGGCCAGTGTCATCTGGGGCGCCGCGGGCGCGCTCCTGCTGGCCCCCGACGCCCTGACGGTGGGGGCCTCGGGGGGGATCTACGGCCTCATGGCGGCGCTGCTGGTGCTCGAGCGCCAGCAGGGGATCGCGCTCCTGGGGTCGAGCGTGGGGGTGTTCCTCCTGCTGAACCTCGCCATCACATTCGTGATCCCGGGCATCTCCATCGGGGGTCACCTGGGCGGGCTGCTCGGGGGCTTCCTGGCCGCCCTCGCACTGTCGGCGCTGGGCCGCGGCCACATGGCCTACGGCCGCCTGGCCCCCGCGGTGGTGGCGGCGATGGCGGGCGTGCTCGTCGGCGGCTTCGCGCTGGCGGTGGTGGTCGCCTAGGCGTCATCGAGCAGGCGGTGGGCCTCCTCGATGAGGGCGACGGTGAGGTCCACCGCGGCGTCCACGTCGCCGGGGTGGCAGGCCTCGACGCTCGTGTGCACGTACCGCGTGGGGATGGAGATGCAGCCGGCGATCGCCCCGCCCCCGCTCATCTGCAGGCTGGCGGTGTCGGTGCCCCCCTTGTTCGACACATGCAGCTGATGGGGGATGCCCCGCTCCTCCGCCAGGGCGATGAGCAGGTCCACCAGGCCACGGTGGCCGATGGCACTGGCGTCCATCACGCGGATCGCGGCGCCCTCGCCGAGCCGCGTGGACGGGCCGCTGGCGGGCGTGCCGGGGCCGTCATCCGCAGGGCAGGTGTCGATGGCCACCGCGACGTCGGGTGCGATCCGGTGCGCGGCGGTTCGCGCGCCCCGGAGGCCCACCTCCTCCTGTGCGGTCGCCGTAGCGTGCAGTTCCATCGGGCCTGGCCCCGTCGCACCCACGGCCTGGAGCATCACGTACACGCCCACGCGATCATCCAGCGCCTTGCCGGTGACGAGGTCGCCCACCTCCGCCAGGCGACGCACGCGCGAGGCCACGTCCCCGGGTCGGACGACCTCGCGCGCGCGGTCGCCCGGCAGGCCGAGGTCGATCGTGAGGTCGTCCATCTTCGGGGCCTTGCTGCGCGCCGCGGCGTCCAGCAGGTGCACCGGGGTGGTTCCCACGATGCCGGGCACGTCCTCGGTGCCGTGGATCAGCACGCGCTGGCCCACGAGCGTGCGCGCATCCCAGCCCCCGAGGGGCACGAACGATGCAAAGCCGCGGTCATCGACGTGGGTGATCATGAGCCCGATCTCATCCATATGGGCGGCCAGCATGAGCCGCCCTCTCGGAGCGCCGGCCGCGGCGCGCACGCCGTCCAGGCACCCCATCGCGAGGTCGTCCACGCGATCGGTCGTCGCGTCCAGGTGCCGCCGCACGATCTGCCGCACCCGGTCCTCCGCGCCGGGCGGGCCGGATGCCTCGGTGAGTTCGGCGAGCAGGGCAGAGTCCATCAGGCAGCCGCTTCCATCAGGCCCCGGCCCCCGCGGCGTCGTCGGCGAACGGGTCGCGGATCGCCCACAGCGCCAGGTTCGCGGCCACGAGCGTGATGAGCCCGGGGATCAGCCAGATGCCGCCGCATGCGAGGAAGCCCCCGCAGCCGCCGATGTAGAGGAGCGTGCTGCCGAGGGCCGGCGACCGCCGGACCACGATCGCCCCGCCCACCGTGATGATGGCCATGAGGAAGGCGACCGCGCCGGCCCAGCCCCCGGTGCGGTAGTCGAAGGTGTAGAAGAACCCTCCGAGCGAGAAGGCATCGATCGCGACGAAGGCGGCGAGCACGCTCAGCACGGCGCCGATGCCGCCGATGACGGCACAGGTGGGGCGCAGGCGCTGCTGCAGCGAGGCCACCCGGCCGGTGCTCATGCGCAGTCGAGGATGAGCTTGCCGAAGTGCAGGCCCGCCTCCTCGCGTGCGTGGGCCTCCGCGGCCTCGGCGAGCGGGCGCACGCTGTCGATGACCGGGGTCCAGTCCTGGGCATCCACGGCATGCAGCAGCGCGCGGAACTCGGCGGGGCTCCCCATGGTGGTGCCCAGCAGTCCCACCTGGCCGAGGGTGACGGGACGGACCATCAGCTCCACCTTGGCGCCGCCCGTGCCGCCGAACACCACCACCCGGCCGCCGGGGGCGCAGGAGTCGATGCTGCCCGCCCATGTGGAGCCGACGGAGTCGATCACCACGTCCACGCCACCGCCGTTGGCCTCCTTCACCGCCGCGGGCCAGTCGTCGCCGGCCGTGGCGTAGTTCACGCCCGCGTCGGCGCCGAGGGCCGCCGCCCGCTCGAGCTTCTCGTCGGATGAGGAGGTGACGACCACGCGGCAGCCGGCCGCCTTGGCCAGGTTGAGCGCGAAGGTGGCGACGCCCCCGCCGATGCCGATGACCAGCACCGTCTCGCCGGGGCGCGCCTGCCCCCGCGTGAACAGCGCCCGCCATGCCGTGAGTCCTGCCAGCGGAAGTGCGGCGGCCTCGTGCCACGAGAGGCGCGCGGGCTTTGGGAACACGTTGGCCGCGGGGATCACGATCTGCTCGGCGTAGGTGCCCTGGTCCGGACCGCCGAGGATCCGGAAGCCCCTGCCGGGGGCACGCTGGTCATCCCCCCAGGAGAGCGAGGGCAGGATGATGACCTCATCGCCCTCCGCGACCCCGGTGACCCCG
>CAZPAT010000122.1:2970-4689 GCA_964584485.1 uncultured Bifidobacterium sp. | reverse complement strand
GACACCATCATGGAGCCCACCTCGGGCAACACCGGGATCTCGCTCGCGATGATCGCCCGGGTGCGCGGGTACCGGCTGGTCGCGGTGATGCCCGACAACGTCACCGAGGAGCGCCGGCGCCTGCTGCGCATCTACGGCGCGGAGATCGTGGAGAGCCCGGGCGAGACCGGCTCGAACGGCTCGGTGGAGATGGCCCGGCGCCTGTCAGAGCAGGAGGGCATCCCGATGCTCTTCCAGTACGGCAACCCGGCCAACCCCCGCGCGCATTACGAGGGCACGGCTGCCGAGATCGTGCGTGACTGCCCCGAGGTGGATGCCTTCGTCGCGGGCCTCGGCACCGGGGGCACCCTCATGGGGTGCTCACGTCGCCTGAAGGAGCACAACCCTGACATCCAGGTGATCGCCTGCGAGCCCATGCAGGGCGACCCGGTCAGCGGGCTGCGCAGCCTGGACGACGGTTTTGTGCCGCCCATCATCGACCTGTCGCGCCTGGACCGGAAGCTGCTGGTCGAGAACATGGACGCCATCGTCATGACGCGCCGCCTGGCCTCCGAGCACGGCATCTTCGCCGGGGTGTCCAGCGGCGCGGTGTTCCACACCTGCATGCGGGTTGCGCAGGGGATGGAGCGCGGCACCGTCGTCGGCATCGTGTGCGACGGCGGGTGGAAGTACCTGTCGGCCGGCATCTGGACCGACGAGGTCGAGGCCGTCGAGGAGACCCTCGACAACGGCGTCTTCTGGTAGCCGGGGGCCCCGCGGCATGAGGCTCACCCGGGCGCAGGCCGACGCCCTCATCGACCACGCACGCGCCGAGTTCCCCAACGAGTGCTGCGGCCTCATCGCGGGTCGCGAGGGCGCGGCCACGCGGGTGCTGCCGGCGACCAATGCCGAGGGCACCCCCGTGATGTACGTCATGGACCCCGCCGAGCAGATGGCGCTGATGGACGACATCGATGATGCCGGCGAGGACCTGCTGGCCATCTACCACTCGCACACCCGGTCGGCAGCCTATCCCTCGCGCACCGACGTGGAGCTGGCGTTCTACGCCGAGCCCCTGTACGTGATCGTGTCGCTGCAGCAGGCGGATGCGCCCGTGATCCGCGCCTTTCGGCTCAGCCGGTCGGCCCCCGAGGGCCAGCAGATCGCCGAGGAGGCCGTGGAGGTCGCCTAGGCGCCGGTCCGCCAGGCCTCGGCCGCGCCGCGGTGGTCGGCCCGGCCCTCCTCCAGTTTCACCTCGCGCAGTCGGCCGGTCTCCACCTCGTACACGAAGCCGCGTACGCGCTCCTTATAGGGGATGAACGGGCTGCGGAGGATCCTGCGCATGGACATCCGCAGGTCCTCATCGAGGTCGTCGAACGTCTCGACGGCCCATGTGGGGCGGAGGCCGGTCTCGCGATGCAGGTCGCCCAGCAACTCGTCGTCGCTGAACCGGAGCATGCCGCAGTCGGTGTGATGGATCAGCACGATCTCCCGCGTCCCCAGGAAGCGCTGGGAGATGCACAGCGAGCGGATCATGTCGTCGGTCACCGTGCCACCCGCGTTGCGCATGTAGTGGGCCTCGCCGGGCCCCAGGCCCAGCAGGCTCTGCGGGTCGAGCCGTGAGTCCTGGCATGCCACCACCGCAAGGTGCAGCGATGGCTGCACCGCCAGTTCGCCGGCCGTGAAGTCCTCGGCCCACTCCCCGGCATTGCCGACCAGGCGATCGATCAGGTCCATGCG
>CAZPAT010000122.1:0-2870 GCA_964584485.1 uncultured Bifidobacterium sp. | reverse complement strand
GCCTCCTCCGCGGGGGCCTCCTCGGCCTTCTTGGCCGCGCTGCTGCGGCGCACGCGCCTGCGGCTCGCGGGCTTCTCCTCCTCCGCCGCGGCCGCCTCAGCCGGGGCGGGCGGGGCCTCGGCCGCCACCTGCTCCTCGGGCGTGGGCGTCTCGCCGATGATGGCCAGGCCCTGCTCGGATGCCTCCTCCGCGGCGGCGTCCTCGTCGGCGATCGCCTCGAGGTCGTCGGCGGTGGGCTCCGGCTGCGCATCGGCGTCCGCCGAGGCGCGCCTGCGCCGTCGCCGGGTGCTGCGGGCGGGGGCCGCGTCGGGGTCCTCCTGCTCGACCCCCGCGGCCTTCACCTCGGCCTCGACCTCGGGCGTCAGCAGCACCATGTCCTCGTAGGTGATCGGCTCATCCAGCGACGGCAGCTGCCCCAGGTCGGGGTCGGGGGTCGGCGTGACGTGCACCTCGAACACGTCGCCGTCGGCCGTGCCCGCGGCTGCGTCGTCGCGGCCTCCCCGTGCCGTCGGCTCCTCTGAGCCGCCCCCCGATCCGCGTCCGCGTCCGCCGCGCCGCCTGCGGCGCCGGCCCTCGGGCGGCGTGTCGTCATCGCTCTCGGACGTCGTTGCAGCCGACGACGGCTGGTCCGAGGCCGACACGCGGTACGTTCCGCTGCGGGGGTCGGTCTCGAGCGAGATGCCGGCCTTGTCGGCCGATCCCTCGAGGAACTTGCTGAACGACGAGAACCCCAGGGCGTTCTCGTCGAACGCCGGGTCCTTCCGTCGCATGGCGTCCTTCACCACGCTGGCCAGCGGGAGGTCCACGCCCTCGCGCTGAAGCGCCATGAGCGACTCCGACAGCAGGTCGATGGGGTCCTTGCGCGATCCGCGGCCGCGGCCGCGACGCGACGACGACGCCACGCTGTCGTAGTAGATGAACTCGTCGCAGTTGGCGATGAGCAGTTCGCTCGAGCTCTCGCGGTTGCCGAGGCCGATGACGCGCTTGTTCAGCTCGCGGAGCTTGCCGACCAGCGGGGTGAAGTCGCTGTCGCCGGACACGATGACGAAGTTATCCAGGTGCTCGCGCGAG
The DNA here is from genome assembly GCA_964584485.1 of uncultured Bifidobacterium sp. GTDB lineage: Bacteria > Actinomycetota > Thermoleophilia > Miltoncostaeales > Miltoncostaeaceae > SYFI01. The sequence continues at coordinate 1,799 of CAZPAT010000122.1, read as the reverse complement.
TACGCGAGCTCCATGGCGTCCACGGCCAGCTTGATGTCGGCGCGGTTCTTCGCGCCCTCGCGCGCCGAGGGCATCTCGATGAGCTCGAGGCCAGCGTTCTGCAGGTCCATCTTCGCCTCGCGGTAGCGGCTCCAGTCCGCGTACGCGCGCTTGACGACCACGCGGCCCTTCTCGGCCAGGCGGCTGAGGACGAGGTTGATGTCGAAGTCGCCCCGGGACTTGGCGCCAGGTCGCGCCATGTTCTCGAAGTCGACCAGCACGGCGAGCACGTGCTCTGCCATGTGGGGTGCCTCCAGTGAATTGTGGGTGCCCCGCGAGCGGGGGCTGGTCATGCGGCGTGATGCCACGTTCCCGCCCGTGGGCAGGAACTGACGGCCACGGTAGCAGTCGCCGCCCCGCCCCCCCGTTCCCCGGGTCCGGAGGCGCCGGCATTCCCTAGACTCGCCCTCGGTCGGGGACGAATCCGGCAACCCGTGGGGCCATCCGGGCCCCGGAAGTCACGATGGAGGAAAGGCGTCGAATGGCGACAGAGGCCCAGGACGGAACGCTTACCGTCACCGATAACCGGACCGGCAAGACGTATGAGTTCCCGATCACGGACGGCACGATCCGCGCCACCGAGCTCCGGAACATCAAGGTCGCCGACGACGACTTCGGGCTCATGACCTACGACCCGGCGTTCATGAACACCGCGTCGTGCCGCAGCGCCATCACCTACCTCGACGGCGACAACGGCGTCCTCCGCTACCGCGGCTACCCGATCGAGCAGCTCGCGGCGAACAGCACCTTCCTCGAGGTCGCCTGGCTCCTGATCCACGGTGAACTTCCCACCGCGGCCGAACTGGCGTCGTTCACCAAGGACATCGCCGACCGCATGTCGGTGGACCCGTCGGTGGGCGCCGTCATCAATGACTACCGCGCCGACGCCCACCCCATGGGCGTGCTGGAGGCCGGGTTCGGCCAGCTCTCCACGCTCTACCCGGAGTCGAAGGAGGTCGAGAGCGACCCCGAGCGCATGGACGCGCTCTACAACACCATCGCCAAGATGCCGACCATCGGCGCCATGGCCTTCCGGCACAACCAGGGCAAGGACGCCGTCGCCCCGGACCCGTCGCTGGACTACTCCACGAACATCCTGAAGATGTTCTTCGGGTCCGACTACGAGCCCGACCCGCGCCTGGTGCGCGCGCTGGACATCCTGCTCATCCTGCACGCCGACCACGAGCAGAACTGCTCCACCTCCACGGTGCGCAGCGTGGGCTCGTCGCAGGTGGACCCGTACTCGGCCGTGGCCGCCGGCATCGCCGCCCTCTACGGGCCGCTGCATGGCGGTGCCAACGAGGCCGTGCTGGTGATGCTGCGCGAGATCGGTTCGAAGGACAACGTGCCGGAGTTCGTGGAGAAGGTGAAGAACCGCGAGGCCCTGCTCATGGGCTTCGGCCACCGCGTGTACAAGAACTACGACCCGCGGGCCACGATCATCAAGAAGGCCTGCGACGACGTGTTCGAGGTCACCGGGGTCAACCCGCTGCTCGAGATCGCCGTGGAACTCGAGAAGACCGCCCTGCAGGACGACTTCTTCGTGCAGCGCAAGCTGTACCCGAACGTCGACTTCTACTCCGGCCTCATCTACGAGGCGCTCGGCATTCCGTCCGAGATGTTCACGGTCATGTTCGCCATCGGCCGCGCCCCGGGCTGGGTCGCGCAGTGGCTGGAGATGATCAACGACAAGGAGCAGAAGATCTCGCGCCCCCGCCAGGTGTACGTGGGCCCGGGCGAGCGCGACTACGTGGAGATCG
>CAZPAT010000121.1:0-4690 GCA_964584485.1 uncultured Bifidobacterium sp. | reverse complement strand
AGTACCCGGGATCCCCGGGCACGTCGCCCTCGGTGGCCACCTTCACCACGTACACGCCGAAGCCCGACACCGCGAGTGCGGCGCCCAGCAGCCACCAGTCGATGCCCGTGAGCGCCGACTGGGCGCGGGCACGCGCCGGACGCGTGGGCACCTGCCCCGGCAGGGTCGCCATCAGTTGACCTTCGCCCCGGTACCGCAGCGGGCGGCACCGAAGCCCAGGTAGGCACTCATGGCGCGGCATACCGCGGGCGCCGCGGCGTTCGCGCCCTGGCCGCCACGCTCCACCACCACGGCGACCACGATCTCCGGATCATCCGCGGGCGCGTAGCCCACGTACCAGGCGTGGTCGATACCACTGGGATTCTCGGCCGTCCCCGTCTTCCCCGCCACCTGGGCGGACCGGGGCAGCGCCCCGAACACCGGCGTGCCGGTACCGCCATTGCCATTGGCCGCGCGAAGCAGCCCGCGGCGGATGATGTCGGCGTTTCCCTTTTTCAGGCCGAGTGGCCGGGAGGCGCGCGCACTCACGAGGTCGCGCAATACGCGCCCGTCCTGGTCCACCACCGCGCGGCCCAGCGTGGGGGTGACGACCGTGCCGCCGTTCGCGATGGCCGCGTAGGCCACCGCCATCTGGATGGGCGTGACCAGCACATTGCCCTGGCCGATCGACATGTTCACCGAGTCGCCCGGGCGCCACGAGCAATTGATGGGATCGGTGGCGCGATCGCAGGTGCGCCGCTTGTACGCGAGGTCCGGCACCAGACCGGCGCTCTCGCCCTCGGTCAGGTCGAGCCCTGTGGGACGACCCAGCCCGAACTTGCGTGACCAGTCCTGGAAGGGCCATCCCTGGCGCCGGAACGAGCGGTCGGCGAGCTCGTAGAAGAACGTATCGCTCGACACCTCGAGCGCGGTGACCAGATTGATGATGCCGTGGTCGAGGTTGTTGAACCCCCGGAAGAGCGTCTTGTACAACGTGACCGAGCCGGGCGAGTTGATGGACTCCCCAGGCGTGTACAGGCCGGACTCGAGCGCCGCGGCGGCGGTGATCGCCTTGAAGGTGGAGGCCGCCGGGTACTCGCCCGCGATGGCGCGATCCAGCAGGGGCCGACCGGCGCCAGTGAGCACCCGCCGCACCTCGCGCGGGGTGCCGGACTGGAACACCTCGGGGTTGAAGGTGGGGTACGACGCCAGCGCCAGCACGGCGCCCGTGCGGGGGTCGAGGGCCACGCCCGCGGCGCCGGTGGACACGCCCGATCCCCGGACCTCCTCCCGCAGGGCCGCTTCCAGTGCCTTCTGGACCTTCAGGTCAATGGAGAGGCGCAGGGTCTCGCCGGGCTGCGCCGGCGAGCGCGACAGCACTCCGCGACCCACCACCTCGCCACGGGCATCCACCTCCACCTGCTCACGCCCATCGATGCCGCGCAGGTACTGCTCGTACTGGGCCTCGATGCCCGCGCGCCCCACGGTCTCGTTGCCCACGTAGCCGCGGTCGGCGTACGCCTCCGCATTCTCTGCCGGAATCGGGCCGGTGTAGCCCAGCAGGTGGGCCGCGGTGGACCCCTGTGGGTAGTCGCGCACGTATGCCGCACGCAGGCTGATGCCCGGCAACTGCGATGCGCGCTCCTCCACGTAGGCCTGCAGTTCCGGGCCGGTCTCCTCCTCCAGCACCACCGGCTCGAACGGGCGCGCCTCCTGGGCCTTCCGCACCTTCGCGGCGAAGTACCCGGGCGGGTGGCCGAGCGCCACGGACAACCGCCGCAGCGCAGCCGCGCTCCGCGCGCCGCCCACCTGCTGAGGCTCGGCGACCAGGTTCAGCACCTCGCGGCTGGTGACGAGCGCCTTGCCGTTGCGGTCGGTGATCGCGCCCCGGGGGGCCTCGGTAATGACCGTCCGAAGGCGATTGGCCTCGGCGCGCTCCTGGTACTCGCCGCCGCCGATCACCTGCAGGAACCACAGCCGGGCGACCAGCACGCCGAACAGCAGCAGCGCGAGCGCGGCGAAGGAGGTCATGCGCAGCACCGACCGGGGCGGGCGGCGGCGGCGGCGCGGGCGCGGCTGCTCCCCCGGCGGGAGATCGGGCGGTCGGGGCGTGAGTGTGCTCACGACCTGAGCATCCCCGGTTCCACGTCCACCGGGGCCCCGAGCAGTCGCCGCGCGACGAACAACACGGGTATCGCCACGAGCGCGGTGAGCACGATGCCCGGAACGATCATGCGCACGGCCACCGCCGACACGTCGATCTCCGTGCCGAGGAGCACCTGGAAGACCGCGTACCCCACCTGTACGAAGGCGCTCGCAGCCAGCACGAGCACCATCGGAAGGCCGAGGCTCTCCGCCTCGGGCCGGTCGACGAAGCGTCCGCACCAGTAGCCCGCGGCGAGGTACAGCAGTGCCAGCACGCCCAGCGTTCCCACGGGGGTGGTGAGCTCCACCAGCAGCCCACAGGCGAAGCCGGTGACCGCGCCCACGAAGGATCCGCGCAGCACGGCGATGATGACGACCACCGCGACGCAGATGTCCGGCGCCCCGTCCGACACCGTCAGGTAGGGCATGAGCGTGACCTGCAGCAGCACGGCCACCGCCGCCATCGCGGCCACGCGCCCGAGGTGGTCGGGTCGGCGCGGAAGGCTGCGGATGCGCCCGACCGGAAGCGGTCGCGCGGGCTCGATCTCCCCGGTCACCGGATCGGCCACCGTGGCCTCACCCCTCGGCGCGGCGCTTGGCCGCAGCTGATGTGGGCGCAAGCACGGCCACCTGCGACAGCGTGCGCACGTCCACGTACGGCGTCACCTGGATGGTGCGGAACGTGTCCACCTCGCGCGACCCCGTGCCCGCGACCTGCCCCACGGGAATGCCGCGGGGGAAAACCGATGGCAGGCGCATCTCCGCGGCGAACCCGGCGGTGCGCACCGCGGCCCCGTCACGCACGCGGAACTCGCGCGGCACGCCTTCCATCATCAACTGGCCGCCCACGGTGGGGCGCAGCACCCCGAGCGCCCCGCCTGAGCCATCTACTGTCGCGCCCACGCGCGTGGAGGAGTCGGTGATGAAGGTGACCACGCTGCTTCCCGCCGACGCGGAGGTGATGAGGCCGACCAGCGCCGACCCCGGTGCGGCGGCGGCCACCACCGGGCTGTTCACCACCACGCCGTCACCCGTGCCCACGTCCAGGCGGGCCCGTGAGTACCAGTTGGTGGGCGAGCGCCCGATGATGGATGCGATCTTCGGGGTGTAACCGGACGGGACATCGTCGGTGAGCCGGAGCAGGCCGCGCAGGCGCGCGACCTCGGCCGCCTGATCGGTGGCCGTGAGCAACTTGGCGCGAAGCGCGGCGTTCTCCTCGCGCAGGCGCTCATTCTCGCTGCGGGCGTCGAACAACCCGGTCACCCAGTCCCAGCCGTCGCGGAAGGGCTGCGCCACGCGACTGCCGACCGACTGCAGGGGCGCCACCACGCTGCCCGCCACCTGCTGCGTGCCATGCGCCGGGCCATCACCACCTTCCCGGAAGTACACGGTGAAGAGGATGAGGCAGAACGCGACGAGGGCACCGACCACGGTCCGGCGGATCAGCGTCCGTCGCCTCTCGAGGTCATTCCGTGGCGGTCGGGGAATCTCGGGTCCTCCTGCGGCGGCGATGACCGCGTCCCCACGCTAGGCCATGATGGCCCTGCGGGCGCCGGGGACGGGGCCGTGGTCACTCAGTACCGGCCGCGCCTCGCACGTCGTGATCCCTGTGATGCGCGTCGCATCACCTCGAACTCCTCAAGCGACCGGCCCGATCCGACAGCCACGCAGGTGAGGGGGCTGTCCGCCAGGTGGATGGGCATCTCCGTCTCCGCCCGCAGGCGGTCGTCCAGGCCGCCCAGCAACGATCCGCCACCGGCCAGGACGATGCCGCGGTCCATGATGTCGGAGGCCAGTTCGGGGGGCGTGCGGTCGAGGGTTGCCTTCACGGCATCGACGATCTGCGTGACCGGCTCCTCAAGGGCGACGCGGACCTGCTGGGACGACAGCACCACGGTCTTGGGAAGCCCGCTGATCATGTCGCGTCCGCGGATCTCGGCCTCGAGTTCGTCCTTCAGCTCGTATGCGGAGCCGATCTCCAGCTTCACCTCCTCCGCGGTCTGCGAGCCGATCATCAACTTCTCCTCGCGCTTCACGTAGTTGACGATCGCCTCGTCCAGTTCATCCCCGCCCACGCGGATGGACTGGGCCACCACGATGCCGCCCAAAGAGATCACGGCCACCTCGGTCGTGCCGCCCCCGATGTCCACGATCATGTTCCCGGTGGGCTCACCCACGGGAAGACCCGCGCCGATCGCGGCGGCCATCGGCTCCTCGATCAGGTACGCCTGCCGCGCACCGGCCGACAGCGTGGCCTCCTCCACGGCGCGCTTCTCCACGCCCGTGACGCCGGACGGCACGCACACCACCACGCGCGGATGCGCCCACCTGTTCTGGTGGACCTTCTGGATGAAGTGCCGCAGCATGGTCTCGGTGACATCGAAGTCGGCGATGACGCCGTCCTTCAGGGGCCGGATGGCGGTGATGTTCCCCGGGGTGCGGCCCAGCATGCGCTTGGCCTCGATGCCCACGGCATGCACGTCGCCGGTGCGCTGGTCGATTGCCACCACCGACGGCTCGGACAGCACGATGCCGCGGCCCTTCACGTACACGAGGGTGTTGGCCG
>CAZPAT010000120.1:0-4696 GCA_964584485.1 uncultured Bifidobacterium sp. | reverse complement strand
GGGTCGGGCCGGGCTTCGCCAACTCTCGAGCAGGATCTGTTGATGCAATAAGTTTGGCATGACAAACTTCGTACTATGGCTAGCCCAATACAGCCTGAATCAGGGGACCCCGGCCGCGCCGTCGAGGACTACGTCAAGGCCGTATTCAGCCTCGGCCGCGCCTCAGGAAATGGACAGGCATCGGTCGGAGCCCTGGCAACGCGCCTCGGCGTCACGCCGGGATCAGCAAGTGCGATGGTCAAGCGCCTCGCTGCACAGGGGCTCGTGGTGCACGAGCCGTACAAGGGCGTCGTACTCACCGACGAGGGCGAGGCACTCGCGCTATCGGTCATCCGCCGTCACCGGTTGATCGAGTCGTTCCTCGCGGAGGAACTGGGGATGCCCTGGGACCAGGTGCACCACGAGGCCGAGGTCATCGAGCACGTGGTGTCCGACACGGTCGTCGACCTCATCGCCGCGAAGCTCGGAAATCCGACGCACGATCCGCACGGTGATCCAATCCCCGCGCGGGACCTCACGATCGCCGACCATCTCGCCACCACCACGCTGTGGGATGCCCATGACGGGGCAACGATGCACCTCGCCAGCGTGTCGGACACCGACCCTGCGATGCTGCGTCACCTTGCAGAGTGCGGTATCCGGCCGGGCACGCGGATCACCGTTGTGGAGCACCAGCCGTTTGACGGTCCCGTCGTGATCGCGGTGGGGCGCACGCGGCACTCCATCGGGCCATCTCTCGCGCGGGCGATGCGGCTGGGTGATGCCGGAGACAGCGGATGAGGGCGTCCGGCTTCGCTGTTCGAGCGGCGCTCGTTGCGCTTGCCTGCTTCACCCTCGCAGCGTCGGGGTGCGGGCAGTCGCCGCGGGCGCCCATCGGCGAGCGGCCGGTTGAGGTGGTGACCACCACGAACTTCCTCGCCGACATGGCGCGTGAGGTCGGCGGTTCGCGCGTTCGGGTGTCATCCATGATGGGTCCGGGAGTCGACCCTCATTCTTACAAGGCCTCTGCCTCAGACGTGCGGACGCTGCGCGATGCCGATCTGCTGCTGCATGTCGGGCTTGGACTCGAAGGTCGCATGGGCGATTGGTTCGAGGAGATGTCGCGTCGCACGCAGGTCGTCGCGGTCACCGATGGGATTCCCCGCCGCTCCCTCCTCGCCTCGCAGGAGTACGAGGACCAGTTCGACCCGCACGTCTGGTTTGACATCCCCATCTGGGCATCCGCCGTGGGGATGATGGAGCGGGCGCTCACCGCGGCTGACCCCGCCGGCGCTGACGAGTATGCCGCGCGGGCAGACGGCTATCGGCGGCGCCTGGCAGCGCTCGACCGCGAGGTGCGCGCAAAACTCTCAGGCGTACCGGCGACGCAGCGACAACTCGTGACCTCACACGATGCCTTCGCCTACCTCGGCCGACGCTACGGCCTCCGCGTCGAGGGCATTCAGGGGATCTCCACTGCCACGGAGGCCACCACCAGCGACATCGAGCGCGTTGCGGAGTCGATCGCATCCAGCGGTATCCCGACCATCTTCGTGGAGTCCAGCGTATCCCCCCAGACGATGAACGCCGTGCAGGAGGCCGCTGCGCGGAAGGGCCACGCCGTGGAGATCGGGCCCGAGCTCTTTGCCGATTCGGCCGGTGCCGAGGGAACCCCGGAGGGCACGTACATCGGGATGGTGCGCGCCAACGCCGCGCGCATTGCGGGGGGGCTCTCGCGATGATGACCGCCACCCCCGCCGCCGCGATGGATATCCGCGGGCTCACCTCGTCGTACGGCGGGGCGCCCGTCGTGTGGAACGTGACCGCAAGGTTTCCCGAGGGGCACATGTCGGCCATCGTCGGACCGAACGGATCCGGGAAGTCGACGCTCATCAGGTCCGCCCTGGGTATCCACCCGATCGATTCGGGCCGGGTGAGCGTGCTCGGCACCACCGCCCGGAGCGCGAGGCGCGACGTTGCATACGTCCCGCAGCGCGACGAGGTTGACTGGGACTTCCCCATCACAGTGCGCGAAGCGGTCGAGATGGGTCGCTACCCCCACGTGGGCTGGTTCCGCAGGCTCTCGGCTGCGGACCGGGCGCTGGCCGACGATGCCATTGACCGCCTGGGGCTCGGCCCTTTCGCATCGCGCCAGGTGGGTGAACTGTCCGGGGGGCAGCGGCAGCGGGTTTTCCTCGCGCGCGCGCTGTGCCAGAAGCCACGCCTCCTCGTCCTGGACGAGCCCTTTGCGGGGATCGATGCCCGCACGGAGGGTGATCTGATTGACCTGCTCGTCACGAGCGTGAAGACCGCGGGGATATCGGTCATCGCCGTTCATCACGACCTCGCAACCCTGCGATCGTCATTCGACTGGGCGTTGCTGCTGAATGTCCGGGAGTTCGCCTGCGGGCCGGTGAGCGAGGTTCTCACGCCCGGAAACATCGCGCGTGCATACGGGTCCGATCCTGCACGGGGGCTCCCCGGATGAGCACGCTGCTCGACCTGATCCCGCTGCCCGGCACCACCAGCATCGTGGTGCTGGGGGCCCTTGCACTGGGCATCACCGCCGGGGTCGTCGGTTCCTTCGCGGTCCTGCAGTCGCGCAGCCTCGTGGGTGATGCCATGGCGCACGCCGCACTTCCGGGAATCGCCGTGGCCTTCATCATCTCGGGCACACGCGACCCCGCCACCCTCACGGTCGGTGCAGCGGTGGCAGCCGCCATCGCTGCAATCCTCATCCTGGCGCTCGAGCGCACCCCGCGGCTGCGATCCGATGCCGCAATCGGCGTCGTCCTCGCCGGTGCGTTCTCGACGGGAATCGTACTGCTGACGTGGATCACAGGCTCGGGACGCGGCGATCAGGGCGGGCTCGAGACGTATCTGTTCGGCCAGGCCGCGGGGATCGTGCAGGCAGACGTGATCACCGCATTCGTACTAATGGCATGCGGGATCCTGACCGTGGTGATCCTGCACCGCGTACTTCGCGCGGTGATCTTCGACCGTTCATTCAGCGCAGGGGCCGGCCTGCCGGCGCGGCTTGTCGACGGCACCTCCGTACTGCTGCTGGTCCTTGCCGTGGTGATCGGCCTGCGGATGGTCGGGGCGATCCTGATGGTGGTCATGCTCATCGCACCGGGCGTGACCGCCCGGCAGTTCGTGCGCCGCCTCGCGCCGATGCTGGTGCTGGCCGGGGCGCTGGGTGGCGCCATTGCCGTCTCCGGCGCGCTCACTTCCGCTGCATTGGGACTCCCGACGGGACCGGTGATCGCGCTCATTGGAACCGGGACGGCGGTCGGGGCCGTCCTGCTCGCCCCTGGCCGGGGCGTCGTATGGAATGCCCGCTCGCGGATGGCAGCGCGCGCACGGTTGCGCGACGCGGAGATCCTCATCGCACTGGACCGCGACACGCAGGCTGGCGCCACCACGGCGGCCTCTCTCGCAGATGACGTGGGGCGCACCCGACGATGGGTTGACACCGGACTTCGGTCGCTTCGGAGGCGGGGGCTGGTGGACCCTCAGCTATCACTCACCGACGCCGGTCGCCGGCAGGCGACGAGCGCACGTGATGCGGTGCTGGCGTGGACGGCATGGCTCGAGCATGGGTGGCGCCTCGGGCTCCCCGATGCACGTGACGCCAATCCGCTCGATGTCGCCGGATCACTCGGAGCCGAGATGGCGCAGCAACTCACCCGTATGGCCAGGGAGGATGAGGCGCGTGCCGCTGTTCGGTGACGCGGGGACGATCATCATCACGGGTGGTCTCGTCGCCTCCGCATGCGCCCTCCTCGGCGTGATGCTGGTCCTTCGCGGGCTCAGCCTTGTGGGCGACGCGGTCAGTCACTCGATACTGCCCGGGATCATTGCCGTGTTCCTCGTCGCTCAAACGCGCGCGCCGGTGTGGGTGATTCTCGGAGCCGCAATATTCGCGGTGATCTGCGTCGTGGGCATCGAATCCCTGTCGGCCACGGGCCTCGTGCGGTCGGATGCGGCGATCGGCCTTGTATTCCCTGCCCTCTTCGCGCTCGGCGTGCTCGGCGTGCACCGCTTTACGGCAGACCTCCACATCGACCTCGACTCCACCATCTACGGAGAGATCGCCTTCATCCCGTTCCGCGTGTTGGAGATCGCGGGCGTCGAGGTCGCGCGCGGCCTGGTCGTGGCAGCGGCAATCGCCCTGATCGATCTCGCGTTCGTCGTGCTCTTCTGGAAGGAGCTGAAGATCACCAGTTTTGACCCCGGCTTCTCCAGGATCACCGGGTTCTCCCCTCGCTGGGTCAGTCGCATCCTCCTCATCCTCGTAAGCATCACCGCCGTGACCGCCTTCGAGTCAGTCGGTGCGATCCTGGTCATCGCACTTCTCATCGTGCCGGCAGCAGCTGCCCGTCTTCTCACGCGACGCCTTGCCCTGATGCTGGCGATCGCATTCGGAATCGGCTGGATGACCTCCGTCGCGGGCTACGTATCGGCGGTGGCAATCGACGCGTCCATTGCGGGGATGATGGGCGTGACGGCGCTCATCGCATTCGCCGTGGCAATGGCGGTCGCTGCGGGCAGGCGCGTACTCACCCACGCCCGTGGGGCACCGGAGACAGCGCCCCGTGACCCCGCCCGGTAACAGGGCTAGGCCCCCATGGGGCCGAGGTCGTCGGCGCGCGGGTCACCGCGGCGGCGGGCGGCCCGCACCTCGGCATGGGTGGGGAATGCCACCACCCGCACC
>CAZPAT010000119.1:0-4701 GCA_964584485.1 uncultured Bifidobacterium sp. | reverse complement strand
TCGCGCTGCTCACCGACGGCCTGCGCGCCGAGCGCGAGCAGGGCATCACCATCGATGTGGCCTACCGGTCGTTCGACGCCAACGGCCGTCGCATCCTCCTGGGCGACGCCCCGGGCCACGAGCAGTACACCCGCAACATGGTCACCGCCGCCGCGGGCGCCGACGTGGCGGTCCTCCTGGTGGATGCGGTGAACGGCCTGACATCCCAGACCCGCCGGCACCTGGCTATTTGCGCCATGCTGGGGGTGGAGGACGTGATCGCCTGCGTCAACAAGATCGACCTGGTCGCCTATGACAAGGATCGTTTCACGGAACTGGCCGGCGAACTGATCGCCGCATCGGAGGCGGTGGGCGGGCCGCGCATCACGGCCATACCCCTCTCGGCGCTCGAGGGCATCAACATCACCGCGCGCTCCGACAAGCTCGCCTGGTACTCCGGCCCCACGGTGCTCGAGGTGCTGCATGACCTCGACCGCCCCATCGCGGATGAGGCCTTTCGCATGCCGGTGCAGTGGGTGACCCGCCACGACGAGGGCGGCGCCGACGTGCGGGCGCTGGCCGGTCGCATCACCAGCGGCACCGTGCGCGTGGGGGATGAGGTTGTGGCCCTGCCCGGCGGCAGCACCTCCACCGTGAGCGCCATCGACGTGCTGGGCGAGCCCCGCGACGTGGCCAGCGCGCCGCTGAGCGTGGCGCTGCACCTGGCCACCGACATCGACGTGAGCCGCGGCGACGTGATCGCCCCTCTGGCCGCCCCGCCGCAGGTGGCCACGCGCGTGAGGGCCACCATCGCCTGGTTGGACGAAGCCCCTCTCAGCGCACCCACCCGCCTCGAGGTGCGCCAGAGTGCACGCCTGGTGCCCGCCATCGTGGATGAACTGCACGAGCGCCTTGACCTCGACGCCATGCGGCATGAGCAGGCCGATGCCCTGGAGGCCAACGACCTCGGCGTCGCCACCCTCCTCCTGGCGCAGCCGCTGGTGGTGCAGCCCTACGGCGTGAACCGCGAGATGGGATCGATGGTGCTGGTTGACCCGGGCAGCAACCGGACCGTGGGTGCGGTGATGGTCACCGAGGTGCTGCCCGGCTGACAGGGCGTCGCCGGTGGTCCTACGCGGGTGTGCCGGACCTGCGTCCGCGCTCCATCGCGATGGTGATTCCCACCACCACGGCGGCGGCCACCAGGCCCAGCAGCACCGGCACCCACCAATCGCCCGTGGGGCTGCCGATCTCCGTGCTGTCCACGCCACCGGGCCACGGCCACAGCACGCGGAACGAGCCGATGAGCAGGCCCACCATGGCTGCCACCACGATGTCGTGGTAGTGGGAAAGCGCCCAGTCGAGCACCTGCGAGAACAGCACGATCCCGATCAGGCAGCCCACGGCGAACACGCCGAGCACGGGGAAGTCGCGGCCATCCACCGCGCCGATGATGAAGTCGTACATCCCCAGCATGAGCAGCAGGAATGAGCCGGAGATGCCGGGGAGGATCATCGCGCAGATTGCGATGGCCCCCGCCCCGAAGATGACCAGCCATGAGGGGTCGGCAACCGCGCCGCCCTGCAGGCCCAGCAGCAGGAAGAATGCGACGGCCACGATCACCACGATCACCGCCGATGTGCCGTCCGGCCGGCGGATCATCCGCCACGCAACCCACGCGGAGGCGGCCACCAGGCCGGTGAAGAGGCCCGCCATGGCCTCGGGGTGGTCCTCCAGCAGGGTGGAGATGACGCTTGCCAGGGTGAAGATGGCCACCCCGATGCCGATCAGCAGGGGCAGGATGAGCCCCCAGTCGATCTCGCGCAGGCGCTGCCCGGCCTCGCGGAACCGCAGGCGCGCCACGTTGCCCAGCGCCTTCGACGCCATGCTGATGGCGTGCACAAGGCGCTCGTAGATACCCACCAGCACCGCGATGGTGCCGCCCGACACGCCGGGCACGACATCGGCCGAGCCCATCAGGAAGCCGCGGATGAAGTTCAGGAGGGGGCCGGTGCGCACGGTGGGGCAGGGTAGCCGGTCACGCGGCGCGGGCGAGGGCGCCCCGGCAGCGCACGCGTCAGCCGGTGGCGAGCTCCCTGAGCAGCGCGTCAACGCGTTGCCCGATCTGGTCGCGCGTGGCGCGCACCTCATCCCGGGGTCGCCCCTTCGGGTCCGGAAGGTCCCAGTCGATGTAGCGCACGCCGGGCACGAAGGGGCAGGCGTCACCGCAGCCCATGGTCACCACCACGTCGGCGCGGGCGGCCATCTGGTCGGTCAGCCTCTGCGGCCGCACGCCGGAGAGGTCGATGCCCTCCTCGCGCATCACCTCCACGACCTCGGGGTGCACCGCGCCATCGGGGTCGGCCACGCTGCCCGCCGACTCACTGGTGTGCGCGCCCCCTGCGGCGCGGTCGAACAACGCCCGGCTCATCTGGGAGCGCCCGGCATTGTGGAGGCAGACGAAGAGGACGTGGGCCATGATGAGGACGGTATCCATCATGTCCCGGAGGCGCGACCATGGGTGACAACGGCGACGCGAAGCAGTGCCCCGAGTGCGGCAAGGAGTCGGTGCTGGAGAGCGAGCAGGAGGCCAACCAGGAGGTGACCCACTGTGAGTGGTGCGGCGCCGAGTACCCGGTGCCCGAGGACGGCTGACCTGCCTGGCAGCGCCTAGTCGACCGCCTGGTACCCGCCGTTGGGCTCCACCCGGTACATGAAGAATCGCCCACCCCGGAGCTCATGATCGTCGTCGAAGCTCACCCGCTGCCCGAGCAGCGAGTCCTCGATCTCCACGTCGGGAACGGCCTTCCACACTCCGGCGCGCGTCGCGCTGCCCTTGCGGCACGTGTCGAGCGCTGCGGTGGCCACGACCTCCATCGCCGTGAAGGCTGGGCCACCGAACGGCGAGAAATCGCCGAATATCGCCTCGTACAGACGGATGATGGTTGCGCCAGAAGGGGCCTTGCGAAGGTCGGGTGAGTAGGAACTGACGTATGCACCGACCTTCGTGAACTCGTTGGGCACGAACAGCCCATCGCCTCCCACAAGCGCCGGGTCACGGCCGGAATCGCCCATCTGCCGGGCGAAGCGTTGTCCGTCCCGGCTGAGGAGAAATGGCATCACGACCACGTCGGTCTCGCGGGGAATGCGCGCGATGGTCGTGGAGTAATCGCCGGTGCGAAGGGGGACGGAGACGCGGGTGTTCGGCACGCCCTTGGCCGTGAGGGTGTCAGCCACGCTCTTCGCCAGCCCGCGTGAGTAGGGCTCCGGGTTCTCGACGATCGTCACGTTCTTCGCGTCGAGCCCATTCGCGACGAAGCGACCCAGGGTGGGCCCCTGCACCGAATCGTTGGCCACGACGCGGTAGAACCCCGCGAGCCGACCACCGCCCAGATCGGTGCGTGTGGCTGAAGGGCTCACATAGGCCAACTTCGCGCGGTCGAACAGGGGGCCAACAGCAGCGGTGACAACCGACGTCTGCGGACCGACCACGCCGACCACCTCGGGATTCGCGATGACCCGGCGCGCACCGCGTACCCCCGCTGCCACGTCATCCATCACATCCACAGGTTCTATCTGGAAGCTGGTGCCGTGCTCGGTGTTGAAGGTGTCGAGGGCGACGCGCGCCCAGTTCATCTGCACGGAGTCGGTGGAACCGCCGGTGACGTAGGGCGCCATCACAGCGATCTTGCCGGAGCACGTGGCGCTGGTCGGGTCGCGCACCACGGCCTCGTCGGCTCCCGATGTGGGCACGGAGGCCGTGCCCGCGGGGGATGAGCCGCAGCCCGCAGCGATCAGTCCGACGGCGAGGACCAGCAGCCCCGCGGTAGCTCCCCGGGCGATCACCACAGCGCGACCATGGTGACAAGGCATACGCTGAGCGCCGTGCCGCTCGCGGCGATCAGGGCGGTCTTCGCCCGCTGTGACTGGAAGACGCCGCTCAGGCCGCCCAGGAGGAACGTAACCGTGAGGAGCGCGGCGATGAACTCGAGGGAGTGCGACTTGTTCAGGTCGACGTTGGCCTGCGCCAACATGGCCGAGGCTCCTTCGAGGGACTCGCGCGCGTCGATGATGGTGGCCGGCGCCGCCCATTCCGGGTTGGCTGACTTGAATGGCGTGAGGGGCCGCTCGCCCTCGGGCTGCTCGCGCCACCATTCGATCGCCCGCCGCGTGCTGCCGTCCATCATCGAGTAGATCGCCGCCGCACGCTGGGTTTCCCCGCGCCCCAGCGCATCCTCGTAGTCCACGTACAGGGCGCGCTCACTGGTGCTGGCCCGTTCGGCCTCCTGCGCCAGGCTGTTGGCACGCGCGAGCGACTGCGTCGAGAGGGTGAAGTTCTCCACTGCGTGGCCGTTCAGCACGGTTCCGCGCCACGCGGTGATGCCTGCCACAATCGCCGCGACGCCGAGAATGACGGCCAGGCTGAGGTTCAGCCAGCGCGGGGCATCGCTGTCATGGTCGGAGTGACCGTGATGGCTGGCGTGATGGCTCCCCGCGCTCATGCAGGGCGGTGGGTCAGGTGCATCGGTGCCCACATTGCCACACCGGTGGTGCCGGCGTCGCGTCGTTCTGTCTCCCCTGCTGAGGCGGGTTTCGATGGACGCACCACGGTGAACCAACACGTAACCGCGCACGCAAGGAGCAAGCAAGAAAGCCTGCATATGTGAATGGGCGCGGCAGGACTCGAACCTGCGACCCAGGGATTATGAGTCCCCTGCTCTA
>CAZPAT010000118.1:0-4768 GCA_964584485.1 uncultured Bifidobacterium sp. | reverse complement strand
GTCGGCGGTGATCCGCCCGCCCTCGGATGCTCGTGACAGGATGGCGTCGATCATGGGGTGATCGTAGCGCCGAACGGCGTCGCTCCCGAGGGTCATCCGGCCCACCCCGGGGGCGCTACCGTTCCCCGGGTGTCCGCAATCGCGCTCAAGGAATGGGCCTCCGTCATTGCCGCCATGCTGGACGGCGCGCAGGTCGTGATGCTGCGCAAGGGCGGTATCGGCGAGAAGCGCTTCGACGTGCCGCATCGGGAGTTCGTGCTCCTCCCCACCCATGTGCACCAGCGACAGGAGTTGCTCGTCCCCGCCGCCCGCGATGCCTACGCCGACCTGATCGGCGTCACCGAGGAGCCGGACCGGGTGGACCTGCAGGCGTGGTGCCGCGTGGCCGCCGTGCATGAGGTGAGCACGCAGGCGGAGCTGGATGCCCTTGTCCCGTACCACGTGCTGGGGCCGGACTACGCCGCGCAGCGCCTGCGCTGGAGGCCGCGCCATCCCCTGATGGCGATCGTGGCCCGGGTTCACCGCATCACGCCGCCCCTGGGGCTCGATGTGACCGGCGACATGCGCGGATGCCGCAGTTGGATCGAGGTGGTTCACGACCTGCCGGTCGAGGACCCGGTGATGGGCGATGACGCGTTCGCCGAGGTGGTGCGCGAGGTGGCCAGTGCCCTGGCCGCAGCGCGCCCGATGCCCGGTGAGCACGCCGCCGCGCTGGGATAGCCTGCGCGCATGGCCTACACGGATTATTTCGACGCGGTCCTCGCCGAGCTCGCCCCGGACTGGGCCGTGGCGGAATGCCGCCTGACGGTGGATGACCCGCTGCGCCTGGTGGACGCCCGCGTGGCCCTGGCCCGGGCGAACGGCCGGCCGACGGTCGGGCAGTCCGACCACGACTTCGCTATCACCATGGCGCGCACGCAGGGCCGCGGCGCGCTGCCCGGGGTGGTGCGCTCAGCACTCAGGACACTGGATGACCGCGGCGTGACAGGCCGGATCTGGGTGGGTGCCGCCTACGACGCGCTCCGGCCCGCTCCCGCGCACCGGTACGGGCCCTAGGCATGCGCCGGGACGAAGAGGACCTTCAGCTGCTGGCGGAAGTCGCGGGCGTGCTGGATCAGGTGGTGATGGATGCAGGCCTGTCGTCGGGCTCGTACCTCCTCCTGCGGGCCCTCGCAGCGGATCAGGACGGGGCGTCGATCACGGATCTCGCCGGGCGCTTCGGGGCGGAGCCGGACGAGGTCGTCACGGCCGCCAAGGCGCTCTCCGCGGCCGGGCTGGCCGACGTCGAGGGAACCGGCGTGGTGGCGACGGCAGTGGGACGCCGGGCGATCGAGGAGATCGACAGCCGCGGCAACGAGGCCATCCGTGCCTACGTGCTGGACCGCCCGCACTCAGCCACCGTGTACGGCCTGGTGGCCTCGATGCAGGCCGGGCGCTTCACGGTGGAGGACCTCATCGAGTTCCTGCTGGCGCCGGACGACGACGCGGACGACCCCGGGGGCGACGCCGCCTAGGCGCGTCGGGGCGCGCGCGTAGGCTCGTCCCATGCGCTACCGGGAGATTCCCGGCACGGGAATACGCGTGTCGGAACTGGGGTTCGGCGCCGAATCGCTGGCCACGGGGTGGTGGGGCGATGACGGCGATGACGAGGCCGTGCGCCTGCTGCATGCCGCACTCGACCGGGGAATCACGTTCTTCGACGTGGCCGACCGCGATGGCGAGGGGCGGGCCGAGACGGCGCTGGGGCGGGCGTTCGCGGAGCGCCGCGACCGGGTGGTGATCGCCACCCGCGTGGGGTACGCATGGGCGGAGTCCGACGCGGGCCGATCGGGGCGGACGATGCCCCAGGACTTCCGGCCCGAGGCCATCATCGCCGCGGTGCGCGCGAGCGCGCGGCGCCTGGGCGGCCACATCGACATCTGCGAGCTGCACCATCCCACCCGGCGGGCGCTGGCCGATGACGCCCTGGCCGCCGCGCTGGACGCACTGGTGCGCGAAGGCACGGTGCGCGCCGTCGGGGCCGCGATTCCCGAAGGGGCGCGGCCCGGGGATGGGCGGAGGCTCATCCGGCAGGGCCGCTTCCCCGTGCTCGACGTCGAGCTGGGGATACTGGGCCACGACCCTGGCGCCGAACTCGCCGGGCTCGCCCAGGCCGCCGGCTCATGCGTGATCGCGCGCCACCCGCACTGCTGGGGACTGCTCGAGGGCAAGTACTCCCACGAGACGACCTTCCCGCCAGGTGACCCACGGGCGCATCTCTCGCGCGAATGGCTGGCCGAGGGCCTCGCCCGCGTCGACGCACTGGGCTTCCTGCACGACTCCGGCCGCCCCTGGTCATTGGGCCAGGCGGCGCTCCTGTGGAGCCTGTCGCGACCCGGCGTGGCATCGGTGGTCGCGGCGGTCCACGGAGAGGATCAACTCGCCGAGTTCACCGGGGCGATCGGCCTTCCCCCGCTGACGGATGAGGACCTGGCGCGGATCGAGTCCCTCGTCGGCTCGGGCTTCTCGCCGCCCGACGTGCCCGACGAGACCGGGGCGCCACCCGCGCCGGAGGTCACCGCAGCGGCGTGACGTGCAGCGCGGCGATCTCGTCCGACGCCGCGGCGATCCCGGCCATCCCCTCCCCCATCATCGCCCCGAGTGAGGCACCGAGCCCCGCGGATGCCGCAGCCGCCTCGGCGGCCACGAGTGCGGCGAGCACATCGGCCTCCAGATCGCCCTGGCGCCCGGCCAGCGGATCGGTGAGCGACACGAACGTGGCGTAGGCCGCATGCGCGCGCTCCTGTACGCCGATCGCGGCATCCAGCGCGATAAGCGATGCCTCACCGCGCTCCGGGGCCTCCCGCCATTCGGCCAGCGCGAGTGCGTGATCAGCCGCGCGCGACAGCGCCTCGACCGCCGCCGGTGGCACCCCGGAGGCAGCGGCCGCAAGACCATCCGCGGCGCCCCTCATGGCGCGCAGGGCGGCGGCGTCCAGGGCCTCCTCCACGATCTCCGCCGCGAGGGCGGCCTGGGCGACATCGCACGCACGCGTGCGCGACGCCACGGGACTCCCGGCATCGTCCATGCAGAGGAACGCTGGACCCTCGAACGCGACCAGCCACGCGCGGCCGCCGATGCCCGTGTCGACGGCGCGGAGCCCGACGATGGACCGCCCCGGCGCCGCCGCGGCGGCTGCCGCCTGCACCCCCGCGGCAGCATCCCCCGCAGACGGGTGCCCGGGTGTGCCGCTCACGACGGTCCGCCCATCGCCCCGGCGTACACTCGGCACCGATGCGCAGCGCCCGCATTCCCACCGCCGCGGAGCTCGCGGGCCTCCTGCCCGATGCCCTCACCACCCGGGACCGGATCGTGCTCGATCCGTCCGGACGTGACGCAGGCGTGATGGTGGTGCTGTACGACGTCGACGACCGGGGGCACCTCGTGCTCACCAAGAGGTCGGATACCGTCGCCCATCACAAGGGTGAGGTGTCGCTGCCCGGCGGCCGCCTGGAGCCGCACGATCCCGACCTGCTCGGGGCGGCGCTGCGCGAGACCGAGGAGGAGATCGGCGTGGCCCGTGACGCGCTGCGCGTGCTCGGGCCCCTCGATGACCTGATGACGATGGCCAGCGGCTTCACGGTGAGCCCGTGGGTTGCGCACCACCCGGGAGGACGCCCCGCGATGACGCCGGAGGACTCCGAGATCGCGCGGATCATGGAGGTGCCACTGGCCGACGTGATGGCGGCCGACCTGCGCCTGCCCCGCCGCCCCGACATCAGGACCCTGCGGTACCCGCTGCTGGGCGAGGATGTCTGGGGACTCACGGCCCGGATACTGCGGACCTTCGCCGGCATCCTGCACGCGATCGCGGAGCGGGACGGGCGCTCCTAGGACCTGCCGCGCCCGCGCAACTCCAGCGAGGGGCGCGGAGGTAGGTCGGCCACGTCACGGGGGCCGCCGGCGCCATCAATGGCCAGGCGCTCCAGGCGCACGACCTGGGCATCCAACTCGGCACGGCGGGGGTGCCCCTCGGGCAGTGCAGAGCGGTACGCCACCACGCGATCGCGGATCTGCAGCGCGAAGTGGGGCGTGGCGGCGCCGACCAGGCGCGCCAACTCGTCCTCCGACGGGATGCCGTAGTCGTGCTCCATGATCGTCATGCGCGGATCGTACAACCCACGGGCACGGCGCCCGGCACTACGGGGCGCCCCACGGCGGCCCTCCCTCCGCGCCGCCCCACTGCCCGCGACCTGCGGCCGTGGCATCGCGCTGCAGCCGCGCGAACAGGGCCCGGTAGCGTGTGTTCGGCGGAAAGGGGTACGCCTCGGCCGCCCCGTCCGCCACGAGGCGTGCATTCACCATCCGGCCGTCCACGTATACGTAGGCCAGCAACCGGTCGTAGGCATCGCGCTCCTCGACATCGGTCTCCAGCGTCACGGTGCGCCCGGCCACGAGCCTCCGGTTGAGCGCAGCCGCGCGCGCGGCATACCGCTCGACGGGGCGGCGGGGATGATGCAGCTCCGGGGTGTCGATGCCCAGGTAGCGCACGGTGCCGACCCCGGCCACCACGACGGTGTCGCCGTCCACCACGCTGAGCACCCGCCCCGACCTCGTGGGGGGCTCCCCCATCTCCCCGCACCCGGTGGCAACGAGTGTGGCGATCATGGCTCCACATGCGACAATCCGCACACCCCGGAAGCGCCTGGCCACCCCCATTCCGGCTAGCATCGTCAGTGCGCCGCAGTCGAAGGAGAGGCCGGTTGGGCCAGAGGGACGACGACAAGCT
>CAZPAT010000117.1:0-4850 GCA_964584485.1 uncultured Bifidobacterium sp. | reverse complement strand
GTTGCGGCGGACTACGTGCGGCACGTCCAACGCGCGGGTGGCATGGCATTCGTGCTCCCGCCGCACGACGGGGACGCGGACGAGGTGCTCGCGGCGCTCGACGGGTTGATGCTCACCGGCGGCAACGACATCGAGGCCGCGGCGTTCGGCGCGAGTCCCCATCCCGAGGCCGAGGTGCCCGATCCGACACGCGACGACTGGGAGTCCCGCCTGGTGCGGGCGGCCATCGACCGTGGCATGCCGCTCCTCGGCATCTGCCGCGGCATGCAGGTACTGAACGTCGCCCTCGGGGGCACGCTCACCCAACACCTCCCCGAGAGCCATGGCCACGAGGGGCACCGGCGCACCACGGGCACCTTCGACGGCAACGATCACATGGTGGACATCACTCCCGGCAGCCTCGCCGCGCGTGCGGCGGGGGAGACCGTCCACCGCGTGCCATCGCATCACCATCAGGCGGTTGATCGCCTCGGGGACGGGCTCATCCTGAGCGGGGTTGCCTCCGATGACGACGTCGCCGAGGCGATCGAGTTGCCCAGCGCCCCGTTCGTGCTGGGCGTGCAGTGGCACCCCGAGGCCGACCCCGGGAGCGGCGTGATCGCGGCGTTCGTCGACGCCGCGCGGGGGCGCTAGCCGGGAGCGCCCTCCACGGGCACGCCCATCGCGGCCACGGTGTCCACGCCGCCGTTGTCCACATGGATCACCGGGCCGAAGCCCTCGCGCGCCAGCACGCTGGCCGCCAGCGCCGCCCGTCGCCCCGCGGCGCAGATCACGGCCACGGGCCGGCCCCGCGGGATCGCGGCGTCCGGTCCGTCGCGGAAGGCCCAGTACGGCTGGTTGATGGATCCCGGCAGGTGGCACGCGGAGAACTCGGCGTGGTCGCGCACGTCCACCACCACGATCGACGGATCGGCCTCCAGGCGTGGCGGAAGGTCCGCTGCGCGGATGCGCTCGATCGCGGCCGTCGGCAGCCCCTCGTCGAGGTAGGCCGAGAACCCGCCCGCCAGCACGCCGATGATGTCGCGCCGGCCCACCGCCGCGAGACGTTCGCCCATGTCACGGGCCTGGGCCTCGTCGGATCCCACCAGCAGCAGTGGGTCGTCGCGTCCGGCCACCAGCGCGGCGCGCGTGGCGAATCCGGACCCCGCGGAGGGCACCGAGAGCGATCCGGGGACGTGCGCCGCCGCGAAGGCCGCCGACGAGCGCCCGTCGATCACCACTCCGCCGGCCTGCGCCCGGCGCAGGAACTCCTCGCCGTCCAGGGCGGGGGCCGGCGCGCCGGGGGTCACCAGGGGCCCGTTGTTCATCCCGACCACGCGGTCCAGGTCCGGGGGCTTGACCGCCAGGCGCGAGATGAGCTCGGCGGTGAACGCCCGCACGTCGTCAGACCGCGTCAGGGCGGAGTGCGCCCGCTCGTAGCCGATGGTGCTGGAGGTCTTGGCGCTGATCTCCGCGCTGCCGCACAGCGAGCCGCCGATGTGGCCCGGGTACACCTCGACCCAGTCGGGGAGCTCCATGAGGCGCTGGATGCTGGAGAACTGCTCGCGCGCGCCGTCGGCGGCATCCACGGCGAGATCCGGTCGCCCGATGTCGCCGACGAACAGCGAATCGCCGGTCAGCACCGCCCACGGTTCGGCGCCGCGGCTGGTGTCGATCAGGAGCAGGCCGGTGTGCTCGGGGCGATGACCGGGCAGGTGCATCGCCTCGAGGCGCACGGTGCCGAGGTCGATCACCGCCCCGTCGTCCAGCGGCTCGTGGGGGAACTGCGCATCGGCCAGCGGGCTCACGTGCATCGTCGCGCCGGTGGCCTCGTGCAGTCTGCCGCGCCCCGAGACGTGGTCGGCATGCGTGTGGGTCTCGAGGATGTGCGTGATGCGCATGCCCCGCCCGCGCGCGGCCTCGAGGTACGGCGCGATGTCCCACTGCGGATCCACCACCGCGGCCTGGCCGCTGGC
Source organism: uncultured Bifidobacterium sp. (assembly GCA_964584485.1). Classification (GTDB taxonomy): domain Bacteria; phylum Actinomycetota; class Thermoleophilia; order Miltoncostaeales; family Miltoncostaeaceae; genus SYFI01. The sequence goes on along the minus strand of CAZPAT010000117.1, from coordinate 2,895 downwards.
GATGTCACCGACGAGGTACGACGCGCACCCCAGATCCTCGTTGATCACCTGCCGGAACAGCATGTGGTCCCCCCGCGATCCATCCGATGTCCGCCTATAAGTGTGGCGCATCCGCCGGATGAGGCCCGGCTAATAACGACCATTTCATCCGTGGTTTTTGGGGTTTTCGGGCTGTACGCTCACGCCATGCCCATCATCGAATCCATGACCGACCTCATCGGCGGCACGCCGCTCGTGCGCCTGGGGCACATCTCCGAAGGGACCGGCGCCACGATCCTCGGCAAGCTCGAGTCGGCGAATCCCGCGGGCAGCGTGAAGGACCGCATCGGCCTCGCGATGGTCGAGGCGGCCGAGCGCGACGGACTGCTCGTGCCGGGGGAGAGTGTGATCGTCGAGCCCACCTCGGGCAACACCGGGATCGCCCTGGCGTTCGTGGCTGCCGCACGCGGCTATCGCTGCATCCTGGTGATGCCCGAGAGCATGAGCATCGAGCGCCGGGCGCTCCTGCGCGCCTACGGCGCCGAATTGGTGCTCACGCCGGCCACCGAGGGCATGCGGGGTGCCATTGCGCGCGCGGGTGAGATCGCCGCCGAGACGCCCGGGGCGTTCGTGCCGCAGCAGTTCGAGAACGCGGCGAACCCCGCGGTCCACGCTGCCACCACGGCCGAGGAGATATGGGCCGACACCGACGGCGCCGTGGACATCTTCGTCGCGGGCGTGGGGACGGGCGGCACGATCACCGGGGTGGGGCAGGTCCTGAAAGAGCGCAAGCCCGCCGTGCGCGTGGTCGCGGTGGAGCCCGCCGACTCGCCGGTGCTCTCCGGCGGGGAGCCGTCCCCGCACCGCATCCAGGGCATCGGTGCCGGGTTCGTGCCGGGCATCCTCGACACCTCCGTCTACGACGAGATCATCCAGGCCTCGGCTGATGACGCCTTCGCCATGTCGCGGCGCCTCGCCACCGAGGAGGGGGTCCTCACCGGTATCTCGGCGGGGGCGAATGTGTGGGCGGCGGAGCAACTCGCGCGCCGTCCCGGCAACGAGGGCAAGGTGATCGTCACCATCATCTGCGACACCGGCGAGCGGTACCTCTCCACGCCGTTGTTCTCCGAGGCCTAGCGGCGGATCAGCAACTCGCGGGGTTCGCGTGCCCGGAACCCCAGGGCGGCGAGGAACGCCCGGGCCTCCGGCGTGTCCTCGGGCTCGACCAGCAGGTGCGTGCCGCCCGCCACGCGGGTGGCCCGGGCCGCGGAGTCGATCAGCATCCGCCCGACGCCGTGGCGGCGCTCATCGGGCACCACGCCCAGCCACCACACGATCCCCTCAGGCACCTGTGTGAAGCAGAAGCCGATGATGCTTTCGCCGCGAAGGGCCACGGTGAAGTCGCCGTACCCCGCGCCCTGTGCGTAGCCGGTGGGGCGGCCCATGGCCCGGTAGATGGCCAGCCCGTCCAGGGCGTCGAATTCCGCATCCTCGTAGCGATCCGCCATCGCGTTGTCGTACGTGAGCAGCCGAACGCCGTCGGCGGGCGGGGCGTCGGGCATGCGCTCGATCGCGCGACTCATCGGGATCGTCGTCGCGTAGGGCTCGAACCCCGCGTCGCGCAGGAGCGCGGCTGCGGGGTCGCCGGGCGCCAGCGCGACGTCGTACGGGGGGTCCGCGGGGATCGCCTCGAGCAGGGCCGCCAGCGCTGCGGCATCCCGCGCGCGCAGGTTGTCCAGCCGCACCGCGCGCGCGGTGGGCGATGGCCCGATCTGGCAGGCGGCCCCGTCTGCGGTGACGCTAGAGAAGGTAGGCCTCCAGGTCGTCCACGCGCACGCCGGTCTCCTCCAGCCACTCCCGCGCCGCGACGACATCGTCGGTGTCGCCGCTGATCTCCAGGATCACCCAGCCCGTGCGGTCGCGCACGTCCGCGCGCCGGATGTTGCACACGACGTCGTGCTCGGTGGAGAGCCGGTGGACGATCGGTTCGCGCACCAGTGTCTCCGGGAATGTCAACCTCACGCGGATGCTCGGCACCGTCGATGCTCCCCCCGGCCGGGGCGTGAATATACTCGCCCCATGAGCACCGGACCGCTGTCCCGGATGCGCGCCGCGCTCCGGAGAGACCTCGACGCCGCGCGCGAGCGCGACCCCGCCGCCCGCTCCACCACCGAGCTGGTGCTGACCTACCCCGGCCTCCACGCCGTGTGGATGCACCGTGCGGCCCACGGACTGAACCGTCGCGGGTTGCACCTGCCTGCGCGCGTGGTGAGCCAGGTGTCCCGCTTCGCGACCGGGATCGAGATCCACCCGGGCGCCACGATCGGCCCCGGGTTCTTCATCGACCACGGCATGGGTGTGGTCATCGGCGAGACCACCGAGATCGGCGAGGACGTCACCGTGTACCAGGGCGTCACGCTCGGCGGAACCGGCAAGCACGCCGGCAAGCGCCACCCCACCCTGCGCGACGGGGTGATCGTGGGGGCCGGGGCATCTGTGCTCGGGCCGCTGGAGATCGGCGAGGGCGCCAAGATCGGCGCCGGTTCGATCGTGGTGAAGGACGTGCCCGCGAACTCGACCGTCGTGGGGAATCCCGGCAAGCCCGTGGTGGTGGACGGCCAGCGCGTGGACCCCGAGAAGATCCATCATCCGGATCTCGACCACACGCGGTTGCCCGACCCCGTTGCCGATGCGCTGGACTGCCTGATCCAGCGCGTCGAGGAGTTGGAGGCGGAGATCGCGGCGCTTCGCGCGGGCGTGGAGCCCCCGCCGAGCCTGGGAGACGGCGACTGCCGGGAGAGGGTGAAGGCCGGCATCCGCGAGGCGCGCCGGGCACCCCGCGACGCCGCCTGAGCGCGCCACCGGGCCGTCCGCGGGCGTCCGCCCGCGGCGCTACCTTTGCCCGGTGAGCGAGGA
>CAZPAT010000116.1:0-4896 GCA_964584485.1 uncultured Bifidobacterium sp. | reverse complement strand
CGGCCAGGTTGATGTTGCACACGAGCGCCCCGAGGATGAGCGCCACCAGCACCAGGGGTGCGCGCGCGGGTCGTCCGTCTGCGTCGGGGGCGGTGTGGGCCACGGCGCAAGGCTACGGGTCGGGGGGCAGGGAGGGCGGGCGTAGGCTGCCCGCATGGCGACCGATCTGGTCCGGGGGGCCCGCGACCTGCGGCGCCGCGCATTCATGCTGCCGCGCGCCGACGGCGTCGCCACTGCCGAGTCGTTCCTGGTGTCGGCCGTGGTGACGGTGCTCGGCATCCGCGCCTACCTGTCGGCGACGGGTTACCCGCAACTGGGCGGCGGCGGCCTGCACATCGCGCACGTGCTGTGGGGCGGCCTCCTGATGCTGACGGGAGTGCTGCTCATCCTGCTGCGCCTGGGCCGCCCCGCGCTTCGCATCGGCGCCGTGCTCGCCGGCATCGGGTTCGGGTTCTTCATCGACGAGATCGGCAAGTTCGTCACGTCGGACGTCAACTACTTCTTCCAGCCGGCCGTGGCCATGATCTACGTGATCTTCGTCGTGCTGCTAATCACCCTGGCCGTCATCCGGCGGCGCACCCACCTCGACCCGCGCAGTGCCTTGGCCAATGCTATGGCCCTGCACGATCAGGCCGTAAACGATCCCGCCGCCACCGACGTACGGCGCGAGGTCCTGAGCCTCCTGGCCCGGAGCGACCCGTCCGATCCGCTGGTGCCAGTGCTTCGTGACGCCGTCGCCGCCGCCGGCACCGGTGCAGACCTGCCGCCCAGCACGTGGCAGCGGATGCGCCTCCGCGCCCTCGGGGCCTATGACCACATGGCGACCCGGTCGTGGTTCCCCGGGGTGGTGCTGGGGGTGTTCGTGATGGTCGGAGTGGCCACGATCGGCCTGGCCGTGCCCATCTTCCTCGAGCACGATGGCGTGTCGTTCACCGAGTGGATGCAGGTAGCCGGCACCTTGGCGTCCGCCATCCTCATCGTGGTTGGGCTCATCCGGTGGCGCGGGTCCCGCGCCCGTGCCTATCGGTGGTTCGAGCGCGCGGTCCTGGTGGACATCCTGATCACCGAGGTATTCACGTTCTACGACGCCCCGGGCGCGGCCACGGTCGGGCTCGCGGTGGACATCGTGCTCCTCATCGCCGTGCGCATCGCTGCGCGACACGAGGCCCTTTCCGAGGGCGAGGACGAGTTGCCCGCGCGCCTGCCGCTTGGGCTGTGAGGCACACGCCCCCTCGCGCCGTCCCTGCGGGGCGCGGCGCGAGGGGGCGGCAGTGCGGTGCTACCGCAGCCGGATGGGTGCCGACAACTTCGAGCGGAATCCCGGGAGCGTGGCACGCACCCGCACGACGGTCCCCGCCTTGGCATTCCGCGCCGCGCCGCTCTTCACCACGATGGTGGTGCGCGTGGATCGCGCGATGCGGCGCCCGTTCAGCACCACCTCATAGGTGACGCGCGGGTTCCTGGCGACGCGGGCTGCGGCGCTGGCCTTCCGCTTGGCGGCAAGCGCTCGTCGCTGCAGCACCTTCGCCGAGGCGGACGACGTCTGCCCGCGTTCGTTCGATGCCTTGGCGCGACGGGCGCGTGCGGCAGCGCGTGCGGCAGCGCGCTTCGCTGCCGTGGCGCGCTTCGCGGCCGCGCTCTTCGCCCGTGCCTGCATCTCTGAGAGGTTGTCCGGCGGCGTCACGCGCACGGTGATGCCCCTCGATGTCTTGCGGGCACCGATCACGCCGGGCAGCGCGAGCACCGGGGTCTCCGTGAGGCTGTTGCGCCGCGGCGTCCTGGGCTGTGCGCTTGCGGGTGGCGCCGGTGCTGCAGCCGGCGCGGGAAGCGGGGCCGTGATGGGGGTCACGTCCTGAGGGGGTGAGACCGATGGCGCCGCGGGGACGGCGTTGTCCACCCGCAGCAGCCGGTTGGCCGACCCGGATGGGTCGGCCACGACCCCGGTGGTGGCCGATGCGGTCATCGCCTGCGCCACCGAGGCGGGCGTTGCCGATGGCGTCGCCGACAGCAGCAGGGCGGCCGCGCCCGCGGCGTGCGGAGAGGCCATTGAGGTTCCGCTGAGCGTCGCCGTGGCGGTGGACGACGTGTACCAGGCGGAGCGGATCGACGAACCGGGCGCGAACACGTCGAGGCATGAGCCCCAGTTCGAGAACGACGATCGCCAGTCGTTGCTCGCGGTGGAGCCCACGGTGATGGCCGTCGGCTCCGAGGCCGGTGAGTAGTTGCAGGCATTCGCGTTGGAATTGCCGGCGGCCACCACGAACGTGATGCCATCGGCCACTCCTGCAGCCACGGCCGCGTTCAGCGCGGCGGAGTAGCCGCCCCCGAGGCTCATGTTGGCGACGGCGGGCGTGCCTGCCTGATGGTGGCGAACGGCGTAGTCGATTCCCGCGATTACCCCGGACGTCGAGCCCGAGCCCGAGCAGCTCAGCACTCGAACGGGCACCACGGTGGCGGCGGGTGCAACGCCGTAGCTGCCCCCGGCCACAGTCCCTGCCACGTGCGTGCCATGGCCATTGCAGTCGTTGCTGCCGTTGCCGTCGCTGATCGAGCTGAAGCCCGATGTCACGCGACCGCCGAAGTCGGCGTGGTCCGGCCGGACACCGGTATCGATGACGTACGCGGTCACGCCGGAGCCGTTCTGCGAGGTCGAGATGACACCGTCAAGCGGGAGCCCCGCCTGATCGATGCGGTCGAGCCCCCACGATGCCGCCTGGCGCGTTACCGACCCGGGGTCGCTCGGCGGCGGCTCCTCGGCAGGCGGCTCGGGCGCAGGCTGCGTGAGGCTCCAGCTCAGGCGCGTCGCGCCGAAGCGGCCACCCCATCCGTCGACTGCGACGCGGTACGTGGTGCCCTCGGTCACCGGGATGGTGACGCTGCTCCACAGGCCGCCCCCGAAGTCGTCGTTGGCTGCCAGCTGGTCCAGGTCTGCCAGGGCCGCCCCGGTGTACGCGCCCAGCAGGGTGTCGAACGACGAGCCCTGCGTGCTCAGCTGCAGGTTGCCGTCGGCCGGTGCCGTCCAGCGGTACCAGATGGACGCCCGGCCGGTGCTCGAGCCGTGGTAGGGCTCTCCGGCCTCGCGCTTGGCGCCCACGGTGCTGCCGGTGACCGACCCTGTGGCCCCGGTGATCTCCTCGGCAGCGCTGAACATGTCGTTGGGGATGACTGGCGGCGGAGGGGGAGGGCCTGCCAGAGACCAGTTGAGCACGCTCGACCCGGTCCAGCCGCCGTAGCCATCGACGGCGAAGTAGTAGGTGGTGCCTGCGGTCACATCGAAGGCGATGCGACTCCACGTGCCACTGCCGGGGTTGTCATCGTTGTGCGCGTGGGTGCGCAGGTCCGCGAGGGATGCCCCGGAGTAACCGCCCAGCAGCGTGTCGAACGACGATCCCTGGGTGGTGACCGTGACGACGCCATCGTCGGGAGCCGTCCATCGGTACCAGATCGATGCGGTGCCCCCCGGGCCTCCGTGGCCCGGCTCGCCCTCCTCGCGAGTGGCGCCCACGGTGCTGCCGATCACCGATCCGGACGCACCGGAGATCTCCCTGGCCCCCGAGAACGGGTCGTTCGCGGCAGCAGCGGTCTTGATCGCGGACGCGCCGTCGAGCGGGGGGATGCCTGCCTGCGCGGCCGTGGGTCCTGCGGCGAGGCTCACGGGGCGGTCGGGCTCGATGTGCACCACATCCGGGTCCGCCTGCAGCCGTCGCACGTCAGCGGCATCCAGGTCGGCCACGAAGCCCTTGCCGATGGTGCGGATGACTGCGTCCACGTCGTTCCCCCGGCGCTCCTCGTCACGCACCTGCGCGCTCAGGTTGGCGGTGGGGTCCATGATCACGATCTGACGCGTATCGGCGGCGGAGGCGCCGCCCGCGGCAAGGGCAGCGGTGGCGATTGCCCCGCCGATCAGGGCGGCGGTGATGCGGCGTGAGCGAGTGCGGGGAGTAGTCATGGGCTGAACCTACGCCCAGCGTCACCCCTATACGAAGGTTGTGTTGTGGCTTCACGCTTTTCTCACAGTTCGCGCATCCGTAGCGTGCAAATTGATGGCGACGGCCACTCCCCTCATCCTTCTTCCCCCGTCCGAGGGCAAGGCCGCCGGGGGTGACGGGCCGCCGGTCGATTGGCGTGGCGGCAGGTTCAGCGTGCTGGGTGATGCCCGGCGTGAGGTGCGCGACGCAGTGCGCCACCACCTGTCGCGACCGGATACGGCGGGCCGGCTGCTGGGAGTGCGCGGAGCGCACCTGGAGCGTGCCCTGGCCGAGTGGGGCCATCTCGACGATGCGCCCACCATGCCCGCCGCGGGGCGCTACACGGGGGTCGTGTGGGGCGCCCTGGGGCTGCAGTCGCTCCCCCCGGGCATCCGGCGCCGCGCGTTATCGCGCATCGTGGTGCCTTCGGGCCTGTGGGGACTGGTCGGGGCATCGGATTTCATTCCCGCATATCGCCTGAAGATGGGTGCGCGGGTCCCCCCGCTCGGGCCCCTGGCCATGTGGTGGCGACCGCGGGTTTCCGACGCCCTGCGCAGGGCGGCCCGTGGGCGCTACGTGCTGGACCTGCTGCCGCAGGAGCACCGCGCGGCCATCGGACCTGCTGCGCTGCCCGCCGGTCGGCTGGTGCAGGTGGACATCGTGGATGACGGGCCCGGTGGCCGCCGCGCGGTGGGGCATGCCGGCAAGGCGCTCAAGGGCGCCCTCGCCCGCGCCCTCATCGAGGGCGATGCCCGCACGGCGGACGACGTGGCGTCGGCCGTGGTGCCTGGCCTCGCGCTCGCCGCCGTCGAGCATGGCGACGTCGCGCGGGTGGTCTTCCGGCGAGACGGCGGCTGAGCCGGGCCGCCCCGCCGGGGACGACTACTACTTCTTCTTCGCCGCCGGCTTCTTGGCCGCGGTGGTCGAC
>CAZPAT010000115.1:0-4911 GCA_964584485.1 uncultured Bifidobacterium sp. | reverse complement strand
CCGACCGTCGTCGGTGCTCCGGCCTCCGGCACCTGGGACACAACCCACACCTACTCAGTGAACGGCAAGGCGCGCACCTGCGCCCTCACCCGTGGGGCCACGTGCGTGGGAGCCCGGCTGCGCGGGCGAGTGAAGCACCACGGCGACCTGCGGAGGGCCAACCTGCGCCGGGCCGACCTGCGCCATGCCGACCTTCGCGGGGCGAACCTGTACCGCGCGAACCTGTACTTCGCGAACCTGAGCCGTGTCATCTGGAACAACACCACGTGCCCCGACGGCGTGAACACCTCGATCGCGGGGTTCTGCGACTAGCGGGGACGGGGCGCAACCCCTCGGAACCCGTCCAGTACCCTCCCCCCATGCTCCGCCGGGCTCTCACCGCTGCGGCATTCGCCGCCGTCGCCGTGGGCGTGGCGGGCGGCGCGAGCGGGGAGATGCAGCAGCGGTCCATTCCCGGAGGTGGCGTGGATCAGCAGCAGGCGGGCGTTCCGGGCACCGGCTCACCGCGCGTCGCAGGCGTGGACCTGGCATCAGGTCATGCTGATCCCGCGTGGCTGATACGGCCCAGCGCCGTCGTCATCGCTCACGGGAGCGTCGGGTCACGGCCCCTGCCTGACACGAGCCAATCCGTGATCATGGACGCCTCCATGGGCCCTGCGCCGCTCGTGATGACGAAGAGCCAGGTCGTGGGCAACGAGGTACAGGCATTCGTGATGAGCCAGGTCCCGGAGGGATCCGCCGTCGAGAAGTGGGACAGCACGCAGCGGAAGTGGATAGATGTCAGCACGTCGCCGGAGACCACCAGTCCGCGGGAATTGCTGGGGTTGCTCGACAAGCGTCTGATCAAGCCGGGCGATGCACTTCGTTGGGTGCCGCCGGCCTCTGCTCCGGTCTCGCAGCGCGCGTTCTCCATGAGCGACTGGGTGAAGGCGGGCATGCCGGTCCCGACTACGGTGCGGGCATGGCGGGACTGAGCGAGTGCCCTATCTGCGGCACCCCCTTCGTTGCGGACGGCACCGGGCGCCTGGAGCGCGAGCGGCTCGCTGCAGCGGGGTATGGGGCATCGGGCCGCAGCCGCTACCGGGATGAGCCCGTGTGCGCGCGGTGCGCCCAGCGTGAGACGCTCGCGATGTTCGAGTTCCGCGACCAGGTGCTGGGCGAGGACGAGGCGGGGGTGTAGGGCACATGCAGATCCCTCCCATGCACCCTCCGCCCGATGACGACGATGGCACGGGCGAGCGCACCGATGCATCCCCCGTGGTGTACGTGGCCCTCGCCGTGCTGGCGCTGGTGGGCCTCGGCCTGATCGTCGCGGGCTTTCTGATGTAGCGGCGCTAGGCCCCGGGAGCGCCCTTGTTGAGGTAGTCGAGTATCGCGCCGTCGGTCATCTGCTCCACGGGCGCGTGGTCGTCGGTGAACACCTCGCCGCCCGGGGCGACCGGGGCGAGCAGGCTGCCGAGCAGGCGCGATGGGACCGCCACTGGGTCGGGCGCCCCCGCGAGCCGCGCACGCGCCTGCCGGGCCACCTCGGGGTCGCGGAACCCCAGCACCACGCTGTTGAACTCGCCGTAGCGGGCGGTCTGCACCGCGGGGAACACATGGCGCATGGTCGCGGCAATGCGATCCACCACCTCATCCTCGTCGGGCGGAGTCCCCACGTTGATGGCCACGACGCCCCCGGGCGTGAGCCGGTCCCTGACCTCCTCGAAGAACTCCACGGTGGACAGGTGGAAGGGGATGTACGGCTGCCGGTAGGCGTCCACGACGATGGCGTCGAACGGCCCACGCTCGCCGGCCAGCCAGAAGCGCGCGTCGGCCTCGTGGGTGGTGAGGTTGGGTCCGGCCATGTCGAGATACCGGTTGCCGGCGTCGGTCACCACGGGGTCGATCTCCACGCCGTCCACGCGCACTCCGGGCCACGTGAGCCGCAGCGACCGCGCCGTGGTACCACCGGCGTTGCCGAGGATGGCGATGCGGGCGTCATCACCTCCCGCGAGAAGCGGAAGGGCGAGGAAGGCGTCCCAGTACCCGCCGGTCAGCGCCCCCCCGCCGGCGGGCACCACCGAGTGCAGGGCCCAGCCCTCGTTCAGGCGCAGGATGCGCTCGCCGTCGGGCTTCTCGGTGACCTGCACGTACTGGTAGGGCGACTCGGCCTCGAACAGGATCCGCTCCCCGGGCTCCTGCTTGATGTTGCCCACCGGCAGGGCCAGCAGGGCCGCGATTGCCACGGGGGCCGCCACCGCGCGGGCACCGAGCAGGGGCACCGCCGCCAGTGCCAGAACTGCGGCGATGAGGATGAGCGTGCGGCGCGTGCCCATGGCGGGGATGAGCACCAGCACCGGGAGGAACGTGCCGAGGATGCTTCCCACGGTGGAGATGGCGTACAGCCGACCGGCGACCGACCCCGCGCTCTGGACGTCGGTGACCGTGAGGCGGATGGCCCAGGGCGACACGGTGCCGAGCAGGGTGATGGGCACCAGGAACATCAGCATGGTGCCCACGAACGAGGCCACGAATGCCCCGGCCGACAGGTCGGCGAAGGCCGACTGCGCTGCGCTGAACACCGGTGTGAGCGCCAGCGGAAGCGCGGCCACGGTGACGGCCGCCACGATCACCACGCCGCCCAGCACCCGTGGGTTGGGGTAGCGGTCGGCGGCCTTGCCGCCGAGCCAGTAGCCCAGCGAGAGGTAGATCAGCGTGAGGCCGATGACGTTGGCCCACACGAGGTTGCTCGCGCCGAACCATGGGGCCAGCAGGCGGGCGCCGGTGAGCTCGGCGGCAAGCGTGGACGCGCCCGCCACGAACACGAGCACCGGAAGGGAGAAGCGCAGGGGCACGCGCCGAGCCTAGACACATGACCCCCGCCGCATGGGGGCATCGGGCCGCGCGGGGGGTGGCTGGTAGCCTCGCCCCGTGCCGTTGTCGCCTCCGGAGGATGCCCCGTGAAGTTGTTCATCGACACCGCGAACCTCGAGGACATCGAGGAGATCGCATCGTGGGGGGTGCTCTCCGGTGCCACCACCAACCCCACGCTGCTCTCGCAGGTGGAGGGCGATGAGGACGACATCTACCGCCGCATCTGCGAGATCGTGGATGGCCCGGTGTCGGCCGAGGTCGTGGCGGACGACGTGCCCACGATGATCTCCGAGGGGCAGCGCCTGGCGGCCATCGACCCGCGCATCGTGGTGAAGTTGCCCACCAGCCGGGAGGGCCTCAGCGCCACCTCGGTGCTGGCGCGCGAGGGCATCCGCGTCAACATGACCCTCTGCTTCACCGCCAACCAGGCCATCCTGGCCGCCGCCGCGGGCGCCGCGTTCGTGTCGCCGTTCATCGGCCGGTACGACGACATCAACGAGGATGGCCTGGGCCATCTGGCCGAGATCGTCGAAGCCTTCGCGCAGTCGGACTTCGAGTGCGAGGTGCTGGCCGCCAGCGTGCGCACGCCGGTCCACGTGATGGAGGCCGCGCGCATGGGCTCCGACATCGCCACGATTCCCCCGAAGGTGTTCCACCAGATGCTGCACCACCCGCTCACCGCCGCGGGCATCCAGAAGTTCAACGAGGATCACGCCGCCCGCCTGGCCCGGAAGGACGCATGACCACCAACGACGTTCCCGCCCCGGTGCCGGATTCGCTGAAGGGGCACGAGATCGTGCCGGCCACGGACTTCCTGCGCGTCACCGAGCAGGCGGCACTGGCATCGGCGCGCTGGGTGGGGCAGGGCGACCGCCACGCCGCCGACGGCGCGGCCGTCGACGCCATGCGGAATGAGTTCAGCGCCATGCCCATCACGGGCGAGGTCATCATCGGCGAGGGCGAGAAGGACGAGGCACCCGAGCTGTACGTGGGCGAGGTGCTCGGCACGGGTGGCATGCCGTGCGAGATCGCCGTGGACCCCCTGGAGGGCACCGACCTGGTGGCGCGCGGCGACGCCGGCGCCATCGCCGTGTGCGTCATCGGCGCGCCGGGCGGCGTGATGGCTGCGCCCGACATGTACATGAAGAAGCTGTGCGTCGGCGCCACCGCCAAGGGGCGGGTGGACATCGATGCCTCAATCGCCGACACCCTCGACACCGTGGCGCGGTGCTACGACCGCCGGGTGAAGGACCTCTCGGTCATCGTGCTCGACCGCCCGCGCCATGAGGACATGATCGAGGAGCTCCGCAGCCAGGGCGCGCGGATCAAGCTGATCCCCGATGGCGACATCACGGCCTCGATGTCGGCGGCGGTGCGCGGAACCGGTGACCACCTGTACATCGGCATCGGCGGCTCCACGGAGGGGGTCATCACCGCCGCGGCGCTCGAATGCCTGGGTGGCGAGATCCAGGCGAAGATGTGGCCGAAGGACGATGCCCAGCGCGAGCGCCTGAAGCCCTTCGGCCTGGACGACACCGACCGCGTGCTGACCTCGCGCGAGCTGGCACCGCAGCCGCTGTACGTGCTGGCCACGGGGGTCACCGACGGCAACCTGCTGCGCGGCGTGCGCTACTTCAGCGACGGCGCCAGAACCCATTCCATCCTCATGGACCTGCGCACGCGTACCGTTCGGTTCGTGGACACCATCCACATGTTCAGCCGCACGCCCCTGAGGGAGATCCGCCTGTGAGCGATGAGGACTTTCCGTTTGGCTTCGCCTTTGGCGAGGGCGCATCCGAGGAGTTCAAGGAGCGCCTGAAGGAGATGATGCGCGCCCAGCGCGAGGCCATGGAGGAGATCCAGGCCGAGGGCGGCGGGCAGATCGCGCCGGTGGACCGCTTCCAGATCGTCACCCTCGCCGTGCAGATGGCCTCCGCCGGCCTGGGCAGCCTGACTCCGCGTGAGACGCCCGACGAGGCCGCCGACGCCATGGGCATGCTGTTCGCCCGCGCCATGGCGGCGCTGCAGGGGAGCATGCTGCCGCCGGAGTAGCGG
>CAZPAT010000114.1:0-4914 GCA_964584485.1 uncultured Bifidobacterium sp. | reverse complement strand
GGGCTCCGCGTGTACGTGTGCAACGTGATGACGCAGCCGGGGGAGACCGACGGCATGGACGCCGCAACGCACCTGGACCGGGTGCTCGAGATGGCACCGGGGGGCGTGGACGTGGTGGTGGTGCACGAGGGGCCGCTCGACGCGGCCGCGCTGGCGCACTACGCGGCTCAGGGGCAGGAGCCGGTCCGCGTGGATGCGGATGCCCTCGGGGCGCGCGGCGTGCGCGTGGTGGCTGCCGACATCGCCGAGGCGGACAGGGTGGTGCGTCACTCACCGGAGGCGCTCGCAGATGTGCTCGAGCCGCTTGCCCGGGAGGGGGCGGCGAAGCGCGCCGCGACCTCGTCCGCGTACCCGGCGTGATCATTACGGGCGCGTAAACCGCCCGCTCGTAGCGATGAAATCCGTGGGGTTTCCTTACAGGCGAAGGATTCGTAGCACTTGTAACGAATAGCCGGACGCCCGTAGAGTGCCGTCTGCACGACGGCATACGCTGCGTGCAACCGCGAAGCCCACCTCATCTCATCTCTCGGGTTAGCGGGGATCCCTGTCCTATCCAAAGGAGCTCAAATGGGTGCTCGCGCCAAGGCGATTTTTCCGCTCGCGCTTGTCATCGGAGTTCTGTCCTACCTGTGGACCGAGTTCTCGCTGAACTTCACGTTCCACTGGGTCACCGTCGCCGGTACTGATGTGCCGGGCGCCGTCGGTGTGCCGCAGAACTTCCACTTCATTCTTCCCACGGCGTTCATCTCGTGGGGCCTCTTCTTCGCCGCCGGTGGTGACAACGCCGCCTTCGGCAAGATCTTCCTGGCGTCCGTCTTCGGTACCGTCGCCGCGCTGGTGACGATTCCGCTGTCGTACCAGACGGCCGCCTTCCCCGACTTCTGGGGCATCGCCCTCTGGGTCGGCATCTTCGCCTTCATCCTGGTGATGATCCTCATCGCCGGTGACTGGTACTACGTGGCCGGTACTTTCCCGGCATTCGCGGCTGTCTTCCTCTGGTGGGTTGCCACCGGTATGGACGGCTGGGCGCCCGTCGGTTCTGAGGCCGACAACGGTGCCGGTGCCACGGGCCTCGGCGCCTTCGGTGGTCTTATCTCGACCCCGTGGGCCTGGGTGTGGTTCGACACGCTGGTGACCCTGATCGTCGGTGTCATTCTCGGCATCGTCTCGGGCAAGCTGGCCGCCCTCCTCACCCCGAAGCCCAAGGAGGCCTAGACCGCGAGGTCCAGGACATTCCTTGCTTCACCTCCGGGGGGCCTCACGGCCCCCCGGAGTCGTTTTCGGGGTGGTTCCGCGCGCGGCGCGTCCGGAGTCGCCACGACAATTGCCGGGCCCGTTGCCACGGGCCATGTCCAACCCACCCGGGGGTAATCCATGGGTACCAATGCTGGGACCGAGCGCAATCAGAGCTGGGTCGACTTCGCCGGCGTCATGCTGGCCATCGCCGGTTTCTTCCAGATCATCTACGGGGCCGTGATCCTCAACGATTCACAGATCCCCGTGAACAAGCTCCTGTACTGGAATCTGGAGTCCTGGGGCTGGGCCTACCTGATCGTCGGCATCGTGCTGCTGGCGACCTCGTGGTTCGTCTTCCAGAACAATCCGTACGCCGAGGTGTTCGCGGTGCTGGCGGCCGCGGCGAGCCTCTTCATCCAGGCCTCGACTATCGAGTTCTCGCCGATCTGGAGCCTGATCGTCATCATCATCGACGTGCTCATCATCTACGGGCTGGTCGTGCACGGCGACATCCGCTCGATCAACGAGCGAACCTGACCGCGCCCCGCTGACCCCGGCGCCCGGCATGTAAGACGGACCGTGCGAGCCGTCTTACGCGTCGGGCACCGGGGCCCGGGGCCCGTTCGTCCCCCGCTTCGCCGGTTGGGGGGCGCCCGTCGTCCGCCGTGCCGCGTGGCCGGTATGCTCGCCACCGTTTTCCGACAAGGAGAGGGTGATGGCGGTACGCGTGGGCATCAATGGCTTCGGTCGCATCGGCCGGAACGTCTTCCGCTCGGCCATGAGCCGTGCGAAGGGCGAGGTCGAGATCGTCGCGGTCAACGACCTGACCGACGCAAAGACGCTGGCCTACCTGCTCAAGTACGACTCGGTGTTCGGGGTCTACCCGGGCACGGTGGAGCACGTGGGCGACGCCATCGTCGTGGACGGCACCCCCGTTCGGGTGATGGCCGAGCGCGACCCCGCCGACCTCGCCTGGGGCGACATGGGCGTGGACATCGTGGTGGAGAGCACCGGGTTCTTCACGGCTCGCCCCGACGCCGCCAAGCACCTCGCGGGGGGCGCGAAGAAGGTGATCATCTCCGCGCCGGCCAAGGATCCCGACATCACCATCGTGATGGGCGTCAACGACGACCAGTACGACCCCGCCACGCAGGACGTCATCTCCAACGCCTCGTGCACCACCAACTGCCTGGCGCCGGTCGCCAAGGTTCTGGACGATGCGTTCGGCCTGGAGCAGGGCTTCATGACCACCTGCCACGCGTACACGAATGACCAGCGCATCCTCGACCTGCCGCACTCCGACCTGCGGCGCGCCCGCGCCGCGGCGCTGTCGATCATTCCCACCTCGACGGGCGCGGCGCGCGCCATCGGCGAGGTGCTCCCGCACCTGAAGGGCAAGCTGGACGGCATCGCGCTGCGCGTGCCCACCCCGGACGGCTCGGTCGTGGACCTCGTGGCGGACCTGAAGGGCACGCCCGGCGCCGACGAGATCAACCAGGCGCTCAAGGAGGCCGCGGATGGCCCCATGAAGGGCATCCTCGGCTACTGCGACGACCCCATGGTGTCGCGCGACATCATCGGCGATCCGCACTCGTCGATGGTGGACACCGCGCTCACGATGACGATGGGCAACCAGGCCAAGGTCATCTCGTGGTACGACAACGAGTGGGGCTACTCGTGCCGCGTGGTGGACCTCGCCCAGAAGCTGCTTCCGTAGTGGCGCCGCTCGTCCGGGTCGACTCGCCGGGGCAGTCGTGGGCCCATGAGCGCGTGCTGGTGCGCGCGGACCTCAACGCGCCCCTCGACGCCGGCCCGGACGGCGCGCCACGGGTTGCCGACGACGCCCGCATCCGGGCCTCGGTGGCCACCCTGCGCCACCTGCTGGACGCGGGCGCGGCCGTCGCCGTGTGCTCCCACCTCGGGCGGCCGAAGGGGGAGAGGGTGGACGATCTTTCCCTCGCGCCGTGCGCCGCGCGGCTGTCGGAGTTGCTGGGCCAGCCCGTCGAGTTGCTGGCCGACTGCGAGGGCTCCGATGTGGAGGCCCGCATCCGTGCCCTCGGCCCGGGCGAGATCGTGATGCTCGAGAACCTGCGCTTCCACGCGGAGGAAGAGGGGAACGACGCCGCGTTCGCCGATCGCCTGGCCGCGGGGTTCACCAAGTACGTGAACGATGCCTTCGGGGCAGCGCACCGCGCGCACGCGTCCACCGAGGCCGTGGCGCGCCGCCTGGATTCCTGCGCCGGCCTGCTGCTGGCGCGCGAGGTCGAGGTGCTGGGCGGCCTGCTCGACGCACCGGAGTCGCCGTTCGTCGCCGTGCTCGGTGGGTCGAAGGTGAGTGACAAGCTGCCGCTCATCGAGAACCTGCTGGACCGCGCCGATCGCATCCTGATCGGCGGCGCGATGTGCTTCACGTTCCTGAAGGCCCTCGGCGACCCCGTGGGAACCTCCCTGCATGAGGACGAGGACGCCCAGGCCCTCGCGCTGCGGCTCCTGGAGCGCGCGGCGAAGGTGAACTGCACGATCCAGCTGCCCACGGACATCCTGGTGGCGGACCGATTCGACGCCGATGCCGACCTCAAGGTGGTTCCGAGCGACGGCATCCCGGAAGGGTGGATGGGCGTGGACATCGGTCCCCGCACGGCGGCCGCCTACCGCGACGTCATCATGGGCGCGGGCACGGTCTTCTGGAATGGACCCATGGGCGCCTTCGAGATCCCGCCGTTCGCCGAGGGCACCCGTGCCGTGGCCGAGGCCATGGCCGCATCGCCTGCGGCCACGGTGGCCGGCGGCGGCGACTCCGGGGCCGCGCTCGGGGACATGGGCCTGGCCGACCGCCTGACCTGGGTGTCCACCGGCGGTGGCGCGGCGCTCGAGCTGATGGAGGGGCGCGCGCTGCCGGGCGTGGCCGCGCTCCGCACCGCATGAGCGCAGGCCGGCGCCCGCTGGTCGCGGGCAACTGGAAGATGCACAAGACGGCCGGCGAGGCCCGTGAGTTCTGCACGGCCCTGGCCGCCCTCGTGGGCCCCGATCCCGCGGTGGATGTGGCGGTGTGCCCGCCGTTCACGGCGCTGGAGGCATCGGTGGATGCCCTCGCGGAGAGCTCCATCGCGGTGTATGCGCAGAACGTGCACGAGGCCGCATCGGGGGCGCATACCGGAGAGGTATCGGCTCCCATGCTGCTGGCCGCGGGCGCGGACGGAGCACTCGTGGGCCACTCCGAGCGCCGAGCGGCCGGCGACACGGACGCCCAGGTGGCGCTGCGCGTGCGCGCCGGGATCGACGCCGGGCTCACCGTGGTGCTGTGCTGTGGCGAGTCGCTCGACATCCGGCGCGCGGGGGACACGGAGCGCTTCGTCACCGGCCAGGTGGAGTCGGCGCTCGCCGATGTGCACGCCGCCGACCTGCCGCGCCTGGTGATCGCCTATGAGCCCATCTGGGCCATCGGCACCGGCGAGACCGCCACGCCGGACCAGGCGCAGGAGGCCTGCGCCATCGTGCGGGCCGTGGCATCCGAGCGCGTCGACGGCGCGTCGCTGCGCGTCCTCTACGGCGGCAGCGTCAACCCCGGCAACGCCGCCGAGTTGATGGCCTGCCCGGACGTCGACGGCGCCCTCGTGGGGGGCGCCAGCCTCGATCCGGAGTCGTTCGCGCGCATCGTGGCGGCCGCCGGGTGAGCGG
>CAZPAT010000113.1:0-4925 GCA_964584485.1 uncultured Bifidobacterium sp. | reverse complement strand
TTCGCGCGCGGCGACACCGACCCCTGGCGGGATGCCTGCTAGGCTCCCGGCCGCTTCGCGGATGTAGCTCAGTTGGCTAGAGCGTCTGCTTGCCATGCAGAAGGTCGAGGGTTCGAGTCCCTTCATCCGCTCTCACTGGAACGCCCCCACCGGGGGCGTTCGTCGTTTAGCCTTCCTCCCGCACGGCGACCTGGCGAAGTGGGAACGCAGCGGTCTGCAAAACCGCCATGAACCGGTTCGATTCCGGTGGTCGCCTCTCTACCCGCCCGCTAGCAGCCAGGACGCCACGGCCGCTGCTGCCGCCACGTTCAGCGAATCCACCCCCGGGGCCATGGGGATGGTCACGCGGTCGTCCGCCGCAGCCACCAGGTGGTCGCTCAACCCCTCGCCCTCCGAGCCCAACGCCAGGGCCACGCGCCGGCCTACTAGTTCACGCATCGCGCGCGGCAACGGCGTGGCCGCCTCGTCGGGCGTAAGCGCCAGCAGCGCGAACCCGTGGGCGCGCAGGTCGGCTACGGGGTCCGCGGTGATGGCCCACGGGTGCACCAGTGCCGCGCCCATCGAGGTGCGCAGGGCGCGGCGGCCGAACGGGTCGGCGGATCCGGGTCCGATGAGCGTGGCGTCTACTCCCAGGGCCGTGGCGCTGCGAATGATGGTGCCCACGTTCGATGGGTTCATCACGCCCTCCAGCACCAGCACGCGGCGCGCGGAGGGAAGCACCTGAGACGCCGTGGGATCGGGTGGTCGGTCGAACGCGCCCAGCATCTCCCGCATGGCGCCGAATCCGGTCAGGCGCTGGATCTCCTCGGGGTCCAGCACGAGCGTGGGCACGGCGGGCGAGGGGAGGGGGCCGGAGTACGCGGTGCTCACCAGCAGCGCCCGGAGGTGGTGGCCCGCCTGCAGGCAGCGGTCCACCACCCGTGCGCCCTCGGCCAGCAGCAGGCCGCCCCGGCCGTCGGGCGGAGGACGGCGCACCCGGCGCTCCTCGCCGCGGAGCCCGGCGAACATGTGGCGAAGGGCATCGTCGTCCACGCGCCGGACGATAGGGTTCCGGCATGACGCCCGAGCAGGCCGCGCCCAACCTCCGCCGCTGGAACATCGCCCTCGCGATCCTCCACGCGGCGCAGGGCGTGGCCATCCTGCTGCTGTCCAACGGGTTCACGCTCGGCGTGACGATCCCGTACATGGTGGGCCCGCCCGGCAGCCCCATCCTCGGAACGGAGCCGGTGTGGCAGGTGCCCATCGCCACCTTCGTGGCGATATTCCTGTTCCTCGCGGCACTCGACCACCTGCTGTGCGCGCTGCCCGGCATCGACCGCTGGTACATCGCCAACCTCGGCCGGGGCACCAACCCCCTGCGATGGTGGGAGTACTCGGTCAGCGCATCGCTGATGATCGTGCTGATCGCGCTGGTGAGCAGCGTGCAGGAGGTCACGGCGCTCATCGCCATCGCGGGCGCCAACGTGGGGATGATCCTCTTCGGCCTGGCGATGGAGCACCGGAACCCGGCGGGCACGGAGCGGGTGGACTGGCGCCCCTTCATCTACGGGTGCATCACCGGGGCGTTTCCGTGGATCGCCATCGGCATCGTCCTGGTGCGCGCGCAGATCGATGCCGGCGTGCCCGCCGCCATCTGGGCCATCTACATCTCGCTGTTCGTCCTGTTCTTCACCTTCGCGCTGAACATGTGGCTCCACTACGCGCGCAAGGGGCGCTGGGCGGGCATCGTCTCCTATGAGAAGACGTACCTGGTGCTGTCGCTCGTGGCGAAGTCGCTGCTGGCATGGCAGATCTTCGCCTCGGCGCTCGCGGGATGATCCGCTGGCTCGCGGCGGGTGACGGCGACCCGGCCGACTACCGGCTGCCGGTCATCATCGCCGCGGTGTTCGTGCTGGTTCCCGCCGCGATGGTCCCCGTGATGGGCTTCGGCGCCATCGCCACCAGTTCCCACGGAGCCGGGTGGCATGTGACGGCCGGCGTGCTGGCCTCCCTCGGCGCCACCGGCACCGTGGCGATCATCGCCGGTGCCGCTGCGGCCACCACCGCGACCCGCCCGCCCCTCCCCGCGCTGCTCGTGGCGGGCGGAACCACCCTGGCCCTGGTCGCGGGCATCCTGCTCGTGCCCGTGCTGATGGCGGGCCTGGCCGCCTGACGCCGGGGTCAGTCCGGGGGGCGTTCGTCACCCCCGGCCGGCGGGCGCATTGCCCGCGGGGGAGGGCGTGGCTAGCATCCCGCCGGCAATCGAACCGGCGTCTCCCAGGTGTCCCGAATCCTCCAGGGCCCGCCGGTACGCCGCCCGGGCACGCGCGTCCCGGGCGACATCCACCTTGGAGGCACGTTGTCCGCACGACACTCCGTCGTAGTCCGCCTTGCCGGTGAGTCCGGCGAGGGCGTCATCTCCTGTGGGGACATCCTCACGCAGGCCGCCGCACGCGGCGGGTACTACACGCAGACCTTCCGCACCTTCCCCGCCGAGATCAAGGGCGGGCCGTGCATGTACCAGTTCCGCCTGAGCGACGAGCCCATCTGGAGCCACGGCAAGGACGTGGACCTGCTCGTGTGCTTCAACCAGGAGGCCTGGGACCTGAACTGGGACTCCCTGGGCCCCGAGGGCGTCATCCTCTACGACTCGGTGGAGGTCACGCTGCCCGAGGAGTACCTGCCCCGGGCACGCCCGGTGCGCATGGACGAGCTGGCCAAGGAGATCGGCGGCTCCACCCGCGCCAAGAACATGGTGGCCGCCGGTGCGATCTCGGCCGTCATCGACTTCGACACCACGCCCATCGAGGAGTTGGTGCTGCGTCGCTACGCCCACAAGGAGGGCGTTGCCGACGCCAACATCGCCGCGCTGCATGCCGGTGCGGACGAGGCGGCCGACCTGAAGGGCAAGTACCCGCTGGTGCCGCCGGTGGAGGTCGAGGAAGACCGCATGCTCATCTCGGGCAACCAGGCCATCGCCGTGGGTGCCGTGGCGGCGGGGGTCAACTACTTCGCCGGCTACCCGATCACCCCGGCCTCCGACATCCTCGAATGGCTCTCGGTGCGCCTCCCGCAGGTGGGTGGCCTCACCATCCAGTGCGAGGATGAGATCGCCTCGCTGGCCTCGGTCGTGGGTGCCTCCTACACCGGCGCGAAGGCCATGACCGCGACGTCCGGCCCGGGCATCTCGCTCATGAACGAGTTGATCGGCTACGCCGGCACCGCGGAGATCCCCGTGGTGATCGTGGACGCCCAGCGCGGCGGTCCGTCCACCGGCCTGCCCACCAAGACCGAGCAGAGTGACCTGAACCAGGCGCTCTACGGCAGCCACGGCGAGGCACCGCGCGTGGTGATCGCCCCGGTGTCGGTGGAGGACTGCTTCTACTCGATCGTGGACGCCTTCAACTACGCGGAGGAGTTCCAGGTTCCGGTGCTGCTGCTGACCGACCAGGGGCTGGCCACCCGCCTCGAGGTGATCCACCGCCCCGACCCGGACGCGCTCGAGATCAAGACGCGCACCACCTCGGCCGGCATGGCGCGCGAGGACTACAAGCGCTATGAGTACACCGACAGCGGTGTGTCACCCATGGGCATTCCCGGCGAGCCCAATGGCATGTACGTGGCCACGGGCATCGAGCATGACGAGTACGGCCACCCCGGCTACACGCCCGAGATCCACCTGGGCATGCAGACCAAGCGCCTCGGCAAGCTGGAGCCCATTCGCGAGACCTCGCGCGTGGCCACCCACGGCGAGGCCCAGCCCGAGGACGTGGCGTTCATCGGGTTCGGGTCCACCTTCGGGCCGGTGCGCGAGGCCGTCGACCGCCTGGCCGAGCAGGGACTGTCGGTCGGCGCGTTCTACCCGCGCGTGCTGGGTCCGTTCCCGGCGAGCCGCGTGGAGGATTTCGTGGCCAACGCGAAGCGCATCATCGTGCCCGAGGTCAATTACACGGGCCAGCTGGCCCGGTTGGTCAAGGCCGAGACCAGCATCAATGAGCTGGAGAGCGTTGCGAAGTGCGACGGCCTTCCGTTCACCGCAGAGGCAATCGTCGACCTTGTCGCCCAGGAGGTGGCAGCGTGAGCACCCGCAAGCCCAACGACTTCAAGTCGGAGCTCAAGCCCATCTGGTGCCCGGGCTGCGGCGACTTCGGCGTTCTGGCGTCGCTGTACCGCGCCATGGCCGACATGGACCTGGACCCCAGCAACACCGTGATCGTGTCGGGCATCGGCTGCTCCAGCCGCCTGCCGCACTTCGCGAGCACCTACGGCGTGCACACCCTGCACGGCCGTCCGCTGCCGGTGGCCATGGGCGTGAAGCTGGCCAACCCCGAGCTCACGGTGATCGCCGTGGGCGGTGACGGCGACGGCTTCGCCATCGGCGCCGGGCACTTCCCGCATGCCGCGCGGCGCAACATCGATGTCACCTACCTGGTGATGGACAACGAGATCTACGGCCTCACCAAGGGCCAGGCGTCGCCCACCTCGCTCTTCGAGCAGAAGGCCCCGTCCACGCCGTTCGGCAACCCCGAGGACCCGCTCAACCCGCTGGCGCTCGCCATCGCGGCCGGTGCCTCGTTCGTGGCCCGTGGCGCGTCGTTCAACACGAAGGCCCTCACCGAGCTCATCACCCAGGCGGTGGAGCACAAGGGGTTCTCGTACATCGACGCCATGTCGCCGTGCACCACCTTCAACAACACCCAGGAGTCGTGGAAGGAACTGGTCACGGAGGTCGCGCCCGACCACGACCCGGCCGACCGCGTGAAGGCCTTCGACCTGGCACTCCGCGGCGGGTTCTCGCTGGGCATCCTGTACCGCCAGCAGCGCACCACGCAGACCGAGCGCTACAAGGCCATCCTCGAGAAGGCCAAGCCCAGCGACGTGAATGTGATGCTCGACGGCTTCAACGCCCGCAAGGGCGCGGCCATCGGCAAGCCGGCCTAGGCGCC
>CAZPAT010000112.1:3153-4930 GCA_964584485.1 uncultured Bifidobacterium sp. | reverse complement strand
TCCATGCCCTCCTCGAGGATGTCGTCGGGGGCCGCGTAGGTGAAGCGGATGTGGCCCTCGCCGCGGTCACCGAAGGCGTTGCCGGCGACGACGCCCACGCCGTGCTCCTCCACGAGGTAGTCGGCGAACTGCTGGGCGGTCATGCCCGTGCCGCGGATGTCGGGGAACACGTAGAACGAGCCGTCCGGCGTCATGCACTCGATGCCGTCGATCTTGTTGAAGGCCTCGACGACCATGTCGCGCTTGGCCTTCAGGCGGGCGGTCTGCTGCAGCACATGCTCCTGCGGGCCCGTCATGGCGGCGAGACCGGCCAGCTGCACGAACGCCGGCACGTTGGTGACCGAGTTCTGCTGGAAGATGTCCATGGCCGTGATGAGCTCGGCGTTGGCCACGCACCAGCCGATGCGGAAGCCGGTCATGATGTAGGTCTTCGAGAAGGTGTCGACCACGATCGACTGGTCCTTGAAGTCCTTCACGTACGAGATGGACTCGTGAACCTGGGGCTCGTACACCATGTGCGAGAAGATCTCGTCGGTCAGCACGATGATGCCGTGCTCACGGCAGATCTCCGCGATCTCGTCCAGCTGGCGCACGATCATGCCGTTCGGGCGCTGCGGGGTGTTGATGATGAGCATCTTCGTCTTCGGCGTGATGAGCGCGCGCAGCGAGTCGAGGTCGAACGCGAAGTCCGGCTCCACGAGCGGGGCGTACACCACCTTGCCGCCGGCGTAGGTGATCCAGAACTCGTCCGGCGGGTAGCCGGGGTTCGGGAAGATGACCTCGTCGCCCTGGTCCACCACGGTCAGCAGCGACTGCGTGAGGGCGTGCTTGGCGCCCATGGTCACCAGTACCTCCTCGCGCTTGGTGGGCCGGCCGCGCGAGGTCATCTCCTCGGCGATGGCGTCACGCAGCTCGGGAAGGCCGGGGCCCGGGACGTAGCGCACGTGGCCATCGTGCACGGCCTTGGCGGCTGCCTCGTAGATGTGGGGCGCGGGGTAGAACTCATCACCCTGGAAGTCGCCCTTCTCGAAGTGGAGGATGCGCTTGCCGGTCTCCTTCTCGAGGGCCTCGGCCTTGCGCATCGACGCCCACTGCTTGGGCAGCACGAAGTGCTGGGTGCGGCTGGACAGCGCGTCGCGGATGTCCTTGAGAGCGTCGCTGCTCATAGGGGTCCTGCTCCTTTCGGGTTGCTGCGCGCCCGACTACCGGGCGACGCGGAGAGCGGCGCTCGGCCGCGGGGTTGTACTGGTGGTGGCCCGCACGCGCCGGGCGGCGCGGGCGAAGGCTCCGGACTGGGATGCCCCGAGGCGGCGCGAAAGGCCGTCTGCGGCATCCATGACGAGGCGCGCGAGTTGCTCCACGCGCTCCGGGGTGACCCGGGTGACCGGGCCGCCGATCCCGAGGGCGGCGACGACCCGGCCGGTGTGATCCCGGATGGGGGCCCCGACGCAGCGGAGACCCTCGTCGTACTCCTCGTCGTCCACCGCGAAACCGTGCGCGCGGATGTCCGCGAGCTCGCCCAGCAGGTGGTCGACGTCGGTGGTGGTCGTACGGGTGTACGCCGCCATCCCGTGCGCGCCGGTGATCTCGCGCACCTCATCCTCGCCGAGGTCGGAGAGGAGGACCTTGCCGAGGCTGGTGGCGTGCGCCGGATACCCACGGCCCATCGCCGACGGGATCCTGAGCGCCCGCCGCGCCTCGACCTTTTCGATGTAGATGGCCTCGCCGCGCTCGAGCACCGCCAGGTGCCCGGTCTCGCCCGACTCCGCCACGAGGC
>CAZPAT010000112.1:0-3053 GCA_964584485.1 uncultured Bifidobacterium sp. | reverse complement strand
GGTGTCGGTGTGCTCGGTGGTTGCCATGTCTCGGATCGCGAAACGGCGTCTTGTGACGGTTGCGACGAAGGCGGCATTCGTATCAGCGCGCCCGGGCACCGGCAAGGGGCCGGCCCGGGCACCCCGCGGAGGTTTCGACATCCGAGACACATGCCCCACCGCCCCTGGGCGTTCGACCTCGCCACATCCGCGACACGACTACGCTCCGACTACCCGATACCGCGAGGGGGAGCCGAGGCGTGGCGTACGAGGACATCATCTACGAGACCGGTGACGGCAGGGCGACCATCACCATCAACCGCCCGGAGCGGCTGAATGCCTTCCGCATGCAGACCATCATCGAGATGGGCGAGGCGTTCGAGCGCGCGGCCGACGACGAGTCGGTGGGCGTGGTGATACTCACCGGCGCCGGCGAGCGCGCCTTCTGCGTGGGTGGCGACGTGGCCGACCCCACCCGCACGGCCGCCGAGAAGCGCCACCTGCACACGCTGTCCCACCGCGTGGCCAACGCCATCCGCAACAACGGCAAGCCGGTCATCGCAAAGGTCCGCGGCTACTGCATCGGTGGCGGCAATGAGCTCAACGTGATGTGCGACCTGACGCTGTCGGGCGAGTCCGGCAGGTTCGGGCAGGCCGGCCCGAAGATCGGCTCGGCCCCGCTGTGGTGGGGCTGCCAGCTGATGCCGGCGGTGGTCGGCGAGAAGAAGGCACGGGAGATCCTGTTTCTCACCCGCCAGTACGACGCCTATGAGGCCCTGGAGATGGGACTCATCAACAAGGTGGTCCCCGACGCCGAGCTGGACGCGCTGGTGGATGAGTGGTGTGACGACATCCTGCGTCGCTCACCCCAGGGCCTGCGCCTCGCCAAGATCGCGATGAACACCGCCACCGACGCCCTGTACTCATCGGTGCAGCACGGCCTGGAGCTCGTGGCCCTGAACCACGTGTACGGGCCGGAGCCCAAGGAGGGCATCGCCTCGTTCCAGGAGAAGCGCCCGGCGGATTGGCGCAAGTTCCGCGAAGGGGAGGGCCCTGACCCCGCCACGCCGCCGCTGTCATCGGCGAAGAGCGCCAAGAAGAAGCCAGCCGCGAAGAAGACGGCGCCGAAGAAGGCCACGAAGGCGACCACCACGGCGAAGAAGAAGCCGGCGGCCCCGAAAGCCGCCGCTCCGAAGAAGCCCGCCGCGAAGAAGGCCGCGCCGAAGAAGGCAACATCGGCCCGGATGACCTCGGCCACCAAGGGCGCCACGGGCGGGCGCAGGGCCACCACACGGCGGTCCGCCGGGTGAACGAGGCCCTCCTCGCATCCCTCGCGCCCACGCGGCGCGCATCCGTGGAGAAGGCTCTCTCTGGGCAGCGCCTGACGCGCGCCGATTCGCTGGCGCTGGTCGGGGCCTCCGGGGCGGAGCACCCCGCGCTGTGGGCGGCGGCGGCGCACATGCGCGACCTCACGCGCCCCGCAATGGTCACCTACTCGCGCAAGGTGTTCATCCCGCTCACCAACCTGTGCCGCGACACGTGCTCGTACTGCACCTTCGCGGTGGACGAGGACAGCCCCCGGGCAAAGACCCTCTCGCCCGATGAGGTCCGCGCAATGGCGGAGCAGGCCCGGGATCTCGGGTGCAAGGAGGCGCTGTTCTGCATCGGCGACCGGCCCGAGGTCCGGTGGCCGAAGTACCGCGACATCCTGCGCGGGTTCGGGCACGAAAGCACCCAGTCCTACCTGGTGGCCATGTGCCGGATGGTCATGGAGGAATACGACCTCCTGCCCCACCCCAACGCGGGCATCATGAGCGAGCGCGAGTTGCGTGAGCTGCGTGAGGTGTCACCCAGCCAGGGGATCATGCTGGAAAGCACGTCCGAGCGGCTGTGCGCGCCCGGTGGCCCCCACGAGCACGCCCCGGACAAGAAGCCGCGCACCCGCCTCGCGATGATCCGGCGCGCCGGGAAGCTGCGCATCCCCTTCACCACGGGAATCCTGATCGGCCTGGGCGAGACCGAGGACGAGCGCATCGACGCCCTGCTCGCCATCCGCGACCTGCACGACGAGTACGGTCACATCCAGGAGGTGATCGTCCAGAACTTCCGGGCGAAGCCCGAGACGCCCATGGCCGATGCCGGCGAGCCGGGCCTCATCGACCTGATGACCACATGCGCCATCTCGCGCCTGGTGCTGGGTGCCGATATGAACATCCAAGCACCGCCCAACCTGTCCGCCGACTACGGACCGCTGCTCCTCACCGGCATCAACGACTGGGGCGGGGTGTCGCCGGTGACGCCCGACTTCATCAACCCCGAGCGGCCGTGGCCGGACCTCGACCTGATGGCCGGCATGTGCGCCGAGGCCGGGTACCCGCTGCGAGAGCGGCTCACCGTGTACCCCGAGTACGCGCTCAATGCCGAATGGGTTGATGCAGGCGTCATGCCCTACGTGAGGGCACTGGCCGATGAGGCCGGGTACCCCCGCAGCCAGGCGCTGGAGGTGGCCGCCTGATGGACCGCGTCAGCCTCCTTCGCCTGGGTGATGACCGCGCGGACGGCGGCACCGCCCGCGAGCGCGCCGACTGGGACGAGGCATCAGTGGGAACCGCGGTGGCCGCGCGCATCCTGCCGGTGTCATCCGGCGCACCCGACCGCGCGTGCGCTGCCTTCGTCACCTCGTGGGATGAAGCCATCGCGCTCGCGGCCGACGGCGTGGACGGCATCCGAATCACCGTGCGCCACGACGCGGCCCGGGCGGACGTGCTGGACGGCGTGGTGCGATCAGGCGCCGCATTCCTGCGCACCACCCCCGCGCGACTCGCCGAGGCCGTGGAGATCGCCGCGCTGCCCGCCTGCGACGTGCAGGTGTCGGTGGAGGCGCGGGACGTCGACGAGGCCGTTGCCGCCGTGCGCGGGGGCGCCCGCGACATCGTTGTGGACGGGTGGGACGACGATCGCGTGGCTGCGCTGCGCGAGGCCATCCTGCCCGAGGTGCTGGTCGAGCGCACCGCCCTGCCGCTGGACACCCCCATCGAGGCCATGCGCGACCGCGTGGCCATGCCGCTGTTCAC
>CAZPAT010000111.1:0-4985 GCA_964584485.1 uncultured Bifidobacterium sp. | reverse complement strand
GATGCGCTGCCGGAGGTCGCGCGCCACGTGGAGGTGCTCGTGGCGGTCGAGGACACCACGGTGCACAAGCCCGCGCCCGATCCGGTGGTGCACGCCCTCGCGCGGCTCGGCGCATCGCCGGACGACGCCTGCTACGTGGGGGATGCCCCCTTCGACATCGCAGCGGGCCGCGGCGCGGGGGTTACCGCGCTGGGCGTGACCTGGGGCTTCTTCCCATCGGATGCCCTCGCCGATGCGGACGTCGTGTTCGACGCGGTACCGGATCTTGCGGGCTACCTGATGCGGGGCACGGATGGCTGACCCCGCGGGCCGCGTGGCCGAACTGCGTGCCCTCATTCGCGATGCGTCGTACCGCTACTACGTGCGGGACGACCCCCCGGTGGACGATGCCGTCTATGACGCGTGGATGCGCGAACTGGAGGAGATCGAGGCCGCGCACCCGGGGTTGGTGACCCCCGATTCGCCCACCCAGCGCGTGGGGGCGCAGCCGTCCAGCAGGTTCTCGCCGCATCGCCACCTTCAGCCGATGCTGAGCCTGGCGAACGCCCGTGGCGATGAGGAACTGCGCGAATGGAACCGCCGCCTCGCCGCGGTGCTCGAGCAGGAGGGCATGGCCGGCCGCCCCGTGCGCTATGTGGTGGAGCCCAAGATCGACGGCCTGGCCATCTCCCTCACCTACGAGGACGGTCGCCTCGCGGTCGGGGCCACGCGCGGCGACGGCGAGGTGGGGGAGGACGTCACCGCGAACATCCGCACGATCATGGCCGTGCCCCTGGTGCTGCGCGATGGCATCGGCACTCCGCCGGAGCGCGTGGAGGTGCGGGGCGAGGTGTACCTGCCCCTCGAGGCCTTCGCGCAGTTCAACGAGGCCCGGGCGGCCGAGGGGCAGCCCACGTTCGCGAACCCGCGCAACGCCGCCGCGGGCAGCCTGCGGCAGCTCGACCCCCGCCTCACGGCGGAGCGTCCGCTGAGTGCCTGGTTCTATTCGGTGGGCGCCGCCGACGGCATCGGTGCCGTGAGCCACGAGGACATGCTGGCCTGGCTGCGCGAGGCGGGCTTTCCGGTGAACCCCCTCATCGCCGTGTACGACGACATCGATGCGGTGGCCGCCGCCTGCGATGCGTGGGAGGAGCGCCGCGGCGACCTCGACTACGACATCGATGGTGCGGTGGTCAAGGTGGACTCGCTCGAGATGCAGCGCCGGCTGGGAGCAGTGGCGCGCGCCCCCCGATGGGCCATCGCCTACAAGTTCGCGCCCACCACGGCCACCACCCTGCTGCGCGACATCCGGGTGAACGTGGGGCGCACGGGGGCCATCGTGCCCTGGGCCGAGCTCGACCCCGTGCACGTGGGTGGGGTCACCGTGGAGCGCGCCACCTTGCACAACCAGGATGACCTCGCCCGTAAGGACCTGCGCATCGGCGATACGGTGGTGGTCCAGCGCGCCGGCGATGTCATCCCCCAGGTGGTGTCGGCACTGACGCAGCGCCGCACCGGCGACGAGCGCCCGTTCGAGATGCCCACCCAGTGCCCGGCGTGCGGCACCGCCCTCGTGCGCCCCGAGGGGGAGGTCATCTGGCGGTGTCCCAATCGGTCGTGCCCGGCGCAACTGGTGGAGAGCGTCATTCACTTCGCATCGCGCGGATGCATGGACATCGAGGGCCTCGGCGAGAAGACCGTGCAAAAGCTGTTCGACGTCGGGCTCATCTCCAACGTGGCCGACCTGTACGACCTCGCGGCGGAGCAGCTCATACCGCTCGAGGGGTTCAAGGACCAGAGCGCGGCGAACCTGGTGAACGGCATCGGGCAGTCGCGGCAGCGTCCGTGGCCCCGCGTGATCAACGCGCTCGGCATCCGGCATGTGGGCCAGGTGACCGCCGATGCCATTGCGCTGGTCGCGCCCCGCCTCGACGCCCTGCTCGGCGCGACGGCGGATGACCTGGCCCGCGCCGACGGCGTGGGTCCCGTGGTGGCCGAGGCGGTCACCGAGTTCCTGTCGTCCGATGACAACCGCGCGATGCTCGATCGCCTGCGGGTCGCGGGCCTCACGGTGGAGATGGACGTGCCCGACGGGCCGGTGGATGGCCCTCTTGCAGGCTGCACGGTGGTTGTCACCGGTGCGCTCGAGGCCTTCACGCGCGATGAGGCCCGCCGCGCGATCATCGCGGCAGGCGGGAAGAGCACCGACTCGGTCAGCAGGAAGACCAGCTTCGTGGTGGTGGGGGCCGATCCCGGGTCGAAGGTGGCCAAGGCGGAAAAGGCCGGTGTCCCCGTGGTGGATGAGGCCACCTTCACCGCGGTCCTCGCGGGGTCCGCCCCGGTGCCGGAGCGCGGCGCCTAGCCCGGGACGCCGTCCGCCCGGCCGGTGGCGAGCAGGGTCACCGCCCGGTCCATCGCCTTCTGTGCTCCGCTGATGTCGGAGGTGTTCATGAGGAATGCAAAGGCGTAGCGGGCCCCGGACCTGCTGGTGACCGTTCCGGCCAGGGATGCGACCCCATTGATGTAGCCGGTCTTCGCCCGCACGCGCTTGCGCACGGCCGGCCCCTTGAGCCGCCGACGAAGGGTCCCCTCGCCGCCGCGGGGAAGTGACCCGACGAGGGCGTCCCCCCACGACGGGTCGGCCTCCGCGTCGCGCAGCACGCCGACGAGGGTGGATGCCGACACGCGGTTGCTGTGCGAGAGGCCGGAGCCATCCACGAAGTCGTCGGACGCGGTGAGGATTCCGCGCTGGCGCAGCAGGTCCTCGGCCTGCCGGGTGCCGGCGGCCGTGGTGCCGCGTCCGGCCGCGTACACGCCCACGTCCTTGGTGAGGGTCTCCGCGGTGAAGTTGTCGCTGTGCGCGTTCATGAAGTCGAGCACCCGCTCGAGGCGCTCCGACCGCACCTGGCCGATCACGTCGCCACCGGGCACGTCGCGCCCGGCGCGGACGCCGCCGGTCACCCGCACGCCCGCGCGCCGGAGCGCGGCCACCATGCGCTGCCCCGCCGCGATCGCGGGGCTCGAGACGTTCGATCCGCCATTCGCGCGGTTCTGGTTCGTGGCGATGCCCGAGAGCGGCGGGCACTCATACCGGTAGCTGCTCTTCCACCGCGGCCCCATCCGCTTGCGGTCGAACAGCGTCTCATCCACCACGATCCCGCCCGTGATCCGCTTCACCCCCTGCTCCCGGACATCACGCGCGAGTGCGTCGAGCGACGTGCCGAGCCCATCGAGCGACCGGCGTGAGTACGACCGGGTGGCGAGCATGGGGTCGCCGGCCCCGATCAGGTATGCAGGACCGCTCACCACGCCTCCCGGCCCGCGGGCATCACGCCCCGACTCGAGGCGTGTGGTGAAGCGGAAGTCAGGGCCCACGGTGAGCAGCGCGGCGGCGCTCGTGATGATCTTCATCGTGGATGCCGGCGCAAGGGCCGTGTCCGGGCGCCACGACGCCACCGTGGTGGCACCGTTCGCGTCCACGCGCTGCACCAGCGCGCTGGTGGTGGGATTGCGCGCGGCGAACGCGTCGATCGTGCGGTCGACGGGGTTTGACTGCGCCGCAGCGGTGCCCGCGGCCGCAAGGATCAGGGCACCCGCGGACAGGGCGACCACGGCATGCCGGGTACGTGGCAGGAGGCGACTCACGACGCCCGGCAGGCTAGCGCCGGCCCCGGCGCGCGCGCGGCGCCCCGGGGCCGCGCCGACATCACGCCGCCAGCATCTCCCGGGCGTCGGTGTCATCCGGGAACCGGTGCCCGGATGCCAGCAGGTTCGCGATGACGAGCGTCTTGTCCACCCGTCCGCGGTAGATCGGGATCGCCTGCTCCAGGCAGTAGCGCATCAACCTGTCCGTGCGCATTCCGACGGCCTCGGCCATCTCGTCCGGGGTCAGGTGATTTGGCATCTCATCCTCCCTCTGTGACGTCGTGCGATTGACGCTACCGCGGTCGCCGGATGCCCCCGCAGCGCAGTCCCGGAATGAGCGCGGAAAATCGGGTGCGATGGGCTAGGATGCCCGGGCTTCATCGCGGGGTGTGGCGCAGCTTGGTAGCGCGCTCCGTTCGGGTCGGAGAGGTCCCCGGTTCAAATCCGGGCACCCCGATGAAGCCGTTTCCGCGGTCGAGAAGGGGAAGCAGATGGGGCCCGATTCCACTCCTGCGGAGATCCTCACGGAAACCTGCACCATCGCCATGATCGGGGCCTCCCCGGACCCGGCCAAGCCCTCCTACGGAGTGATGGAGTACCTCATGGCCCAGGGCTACAAGGTGATCCCCGTGCGTCCGGGCGAAGGCGAGATCCTGGGCATGCCCATCGTCAATTCACTCGCCGGGATCGACGAGCCCATCCACATGGTGGATGTGTTCCGCAAGTCGGAGGCCGCCCCGGACATCGCCCGCGAGGCCGTGGCGGCTGGCGCCACGTCGCTGTGGTTGCAGCCCGGGTGCGTCAGCGATGAGGCCCGCGACATTGCCACCTCCGCGGGCCTCGCCTTCGCGCAGGACATCTGCACGAGGCAGGTGCACCGGGATCAGGGCGTCGGGGCCATCGGCCCGTCGTTGCTGCCCTAGACGGTGACGACGCCCTCCACCTCGGGCACCTCGCGCCGCAGTTCGGCCTCGATACCCAGGGTGAGGGTGGCGGTGCTCATGGGGCATCCGCCGCACGCGCCCAGCATGTGCAGGTGGACGAACCCCTCGTCATCGAGGTCCACGAGTTCGACGTCCCCGCCGTCCGCGTGCAATGCGGGGCGAATGCGCTCAAGCACGTCCTCGATGCGGGTAAGGGTCTCGACGTCCGCCATGGTTCCTCCGGTTCGCGTGGCGACGGGGCCAATCGTAGCGCGGGCGGTGCGCGCCCATGGCTGAACGCGTCCGTGCCGCCGTTGTCCAGGTGCTGGCCGGTGATGATGCCCCCCGCAACATCGCCCGCGCCGGCGAGTTGGTGCAGGCGGCAGCGGTGGCGGGCGCCGGGGTCATCGTGCTCCCCGAGCGCTGGAACTGGTGGGG
>CAZPAT010000110.1:0-5019 GCA_964584485.1 uncultured Bifidobacterium sp. | reverse complement strand
ACGACACCCTGCTGGTGATCGGCGAGAAGGAGAACGTCGAGAGGTTCTCCCGGCTCGACTAGCGGGCGAGCGGCGGCAGGCCCGCCGAGGGTCCGGCACCGGGACCGGATGCGATGGGCCGCCGCCGGGCCGCGGCCATCAGCACCCCGGCGCCGGCCAGGCACAGCAGCGCGATGAGCGGGGCCAGCACGGTCAGCTGGCGCACGGTCGCCACCTGCGTGAGCGCGCCACCGATGTCCTCGAAGATCCTCACCAGGTCCTCGGTGGAGGCGGTTTGCGCGAACACCCCGCCCGTCTGCGTGGCCATCGAGGCCAGCGTCACCGGCGGCGCGGGGCGATCCGGCCGACCCGGGTCATCCCCCAGCATCACCGTGTACAGCGGCACGCGCTTGTCGCGCGCGCGCTGCGTGGCCTCCTCCGGGCTCACGCCCACGTTCCCCGCGCCGTCAGTGAGGATGAGCATGCGCCCCGCCGACTCCTGGGGCGTGGGAGGCAGGGTGTCCAGCACGCCTGCCCCGGCGAGCGACCCGAGCCCCGCCACCACCGCGGATCCCAGCGCCGTGCCCTCAGCCGTCGGCATGTCATCCAGCGCCGCGCGCACGGCCGGGCGATCGAGCGTGGGGGCCACGCGCACCACGGCCTTCTCGTCGAACGTCACCAGCCCCACGCGCACCTCGTCCGGGGCGGCGTCGAGGAACCGGTTGGCGGCCTCGCGCGCGGCGGCCAGGCGCGAGGGCTTCAGGTCGTCCTTGTTCATCGACAGGGAGGTGTCGATGGCCAGCATCACCGCGCCCTGGCGCTTCTCCTCGGTGGCGTCCACGGCCGGACGGGCCAACGCGATCGGCCCCATGGCAACGGCCAGTATGGCCAGGGCCAGGGCGCTCTGCCGCAGCAGGCGGCCACCGCGGTCGGCGCCCACGGACATCACACGCGCGTCGGCGAAGGCGCGCGCGGCCACCCCGCGCTGCCGCTCCCACGCGATCGCGAGGCCGACCAGCACGGGAACCAGCAGCAGGCCCCATAGCCACATGGGCGACAGGAACGTCACAGCCGCGGCCCCACGCGCCAGGCGGCGACGCCCGCGAGCGCCAGCAGCAGCGCCGCGATGCCGGTGGGCCACGCCGTGACCTCGGCCATCACCTGACGGGTGCCGATGAACGTGCCGAGGTCCTCGTACACGGTGCGCACCGATTCGGCATCGGTGCTCTCGAACGCCTCGCCCCCCGTGATCTCGGCCACCGCGGCAAGGGATGCCGCGTCCGGCGGCACGGCGCGGCCATCGGGCAGCACGCCCTCGGCAGTGCCCAGGGCCACGGTGTACACCGGCACCCCTGCCTCCTTGGCCTGCTGGGCAGCCTCCTCGGGCATGGTGCCCACGGTGTTGGCGCCGTCCGACAGCAGCAGGATGCGCCCGCTGCGCAACTGCTGCGCCCCGGGCTGCGTGGAGCGGATGGCATCCAGCGACGACAGGATGGCCTCCCCCGACGCGGTGGCGCCGTCGGCCACCAGCGAATCAACCGCGCGCGCGAAGGCCGCGCGATCCGTGGACGGCGGCAGCAGCACGTCGGCCTGGCCGCTGAACGCCACGAGGCCCACCTGGAACTGCCGCGGCACCTTCTCCGCAAACGTCTTGGCGGCGTCCTGGGCGGCACGCAGCCGGTACGGCGCCACGTCATCGGCGGCCATGGAGCCCGACACGTCGATGGCCAGCATGATCGTGCCCTCCTCACGGGGCACGGAGGTAACGGCCTCGGGGCGGGCGAGCGCCACGGTGAACCCCGTGAGCGCCAGCACCAGCAGCGTGGCGGGCAACCAGCGGGTCCACCGGCGACGCGGGGCCGCGAGCGCGACCAGATCCAGGTCCGCGAACGGCACGGCGGCGGCGCGGGTGCCGCGGCGCTCGCGCCATGCCCACCACGCCACGCCGGCGGCCAGCGGGAGCAGCAACAGCAGCGCCCATGGGCTCGCGAAGCTCACGCGGCCCTCCGGGCAGCGCGGGCCGTCCCGAGGCTGCGGGCCAGGTCCAGCACCCAGTCACGCCCCGGCTCCATCACCACGTACCGCGCCCCGGTCCGGGCGATCATCGCCCGGCGGCGGCGCTCGGCATCCTCCACGGCCGCGGCGAACCGTTGCTGGAAGGCCGGGTCAGAGGTATCCACCATCAGCGTGCGGCCGGTCTCCACATCGCGCAGGGGGATGATCCCCACCGGCGGGATCTCCCGCTCGCGGCGGTCGCGGATCTCCACCACCACCACGTCATGCCGTCGTCCCAGGCCCCCGATGGCCCGCTCCAGCCCCTCGGCCCAGGGCATGTCGCTGATGATCACCACCATCCCGCGGTGCCGGGCCACCCGGCCGATCAGGCCCACCGCATGGGCCAGGTCGGTGCGCCCCTCGCCGGCGGGCACCACGGAGTCCACCGCCGCCACCGCATCGATGAGGCCGCGCCGGTCCCCGCGGGGCGGATGGATGAGGTCCAGGTCGCCATCGGTGGTGATGGCCAACCCCAGCCGGTCCCCGCGCCGGCGCAGCACCACGCCGAGCGCCGCCACCACCTCGCGTGCCTGGGCGATCTTGGTGCCACCGTGCGTCCCGAAGGCCATGGACGGCGACATGTCCACCAGCGCCCAGGTGGTGAGCACCGGCTCGAGTTCGGGCACGCGCACCATCGGCTCGCCCGTGCGGGCGGTCAGCGGCCAGTCGATCCAGCGCACGTCGTCACCCGGCTCGTACCCGCGGGTGATGGAAGCCTCCCCGCCCGGGCCCGGCCGCCGGCCGCGCCTCTCACCCTGCAGCAGGCCATCGAGGCGGCGCCCCACGCGCACCTCCACCTGCCGCAGCAGCGCGGCGGCGCCCCGCCCCACCGATGCGCTCGGCGATGCGTCAGGCGACGGAGCGACCGCCACCGATCTCCACCTCGGGCTGCGGGATGGCCGCCACGATGCGGTCCAGTACCTGGTCGGGCTGCACCTCGGCGGCGAGCGCCTCGTAGCTCAGCACCACGCGGTGGCGCAGGGAATCGTGGAACAAGGCGGCCACGTCCTCAGGGAGCACGTACGACCGGCCCCGCATCACGGCCAGCGCGCGGGCGCCGCGAATGAGCGACAGGGACGCGCGCGGCGATCCGCCCAGCTCCAGGTACGGCGCCAGGTCGGCCAGGCCCGCCTGGGCCGGATCACGCGTGGCGGTCACCAGCTGCACGGCATACGCCCGCACCCGGTGGTCCACGAACACCTCATCCGCCCGGCGCTGGAGATCCATGATCTGGTCCGGGTCCAGCAGCCGGCGCGGCTCGGGCGGGTCGGACGCCATGCGGCGCACGATCTCCTCCTCGTCTGCCGCCGTGGGGTACCCCACGACGAGCTTGAAGATGAAGCGGTCCAGCTGCGCCTCCGGCAGGGCGTACACGCCCTCGCTCTCGATCGGGTTCTGGGTGGCCAGCACGAAGAACGGCCTGTCCACCGGATGGGTCTCGCCGGCGATCGAGGCGTGGCCCTCGGCCATCACCTCGAGCAGCGCCGACTGCACCTTGGCCGGAGCGCGGTTGATCTCGTCGGCCAGCACGAAGTTGGCGAACACCGGACCGAGGCGGGTGGTGAATTCACCCGAGCGGTCGAGCACCTGGCCGCCCACCACATCGCTCGGCACGAGGTCGGGCGTGAACTGGATGCGGCTGAACCGGCCGCCCGACACGCGCGCCACGGTCTCGAGGGTGAGGGTCTTGGCGAGGCCCGGCACGCCCTCCAGCAGCACGTGCCCACGGGCCAGCAGTGCCACGAGGATGCGGTCGAGCAACTGGTCCTGCCCCACCACGACCCGTCGCAGTTCGTACAGCACGGCCTCCAGCCGATCCCGCGGGGTGGCCCCCGGCGCGGGCACGGGCACCACGTCCGGGTCTCCGCCCATGGGCGCTACGGGGCTCTCGCTGTGGTCGGCCACGGTGTCTCCTTCGCTCATCAGTTGACGCTCCCGAGGATGCGGCGCACCTCGTCGGCGGTCACCGCGAAGCCGATGCCCACGTTGCCGGGCACCGGGGAGTTGATGGATGTCGGCACGCCCACAAGGCGGCCGCGCAGGTCGAACAGCCCGCCCCCGGAGTTGCCGGGGTTGATCGGGGCATCGGTCTGGATCATCGGGGCACCGCCCTCGCCCCGGCGCGCGACGGCGCTCACCACGCCCACCGTGACCGTGCCCTGCAGGCCGAAGGGGCTGCCGATGGCGAACACCTGGTCGCCGGCGCGCAAGGCGGCATCGGGCTCCGGCGCGATCTGCACACCCTGCCCCACAGATCCCTTCGGCCGCAGCACGGCGAGGTCGCGGCTGGCATCGGAGGCCACCACGGTGGCCGGCACGCGCCGGTCGTCGGCGGTGATGACCATCACCTCATCACCACGCGACCCGGCCACGTGCTCGTTCGTGATGATGAGGCCACGGGGCGCGGTGACCACCCCGCTGCCGAGCCCATCGGCCGTGCGCACCTGCACCACCGAGCCGTCCACGGCGGCGATGGCGTCCTGCAGCGCGCCGGCCGCCGATGCCTCACCCGCGGCGCCGGACGCCGCGACCACGCCCGGCTGCGGGTCGTCATCCAGCAGGTAGGTGGTGGTGCCCCCCGCCACTGCGCCGGCCAGGGCCGCCGCCACGATCAGTCCCGCCGTGGCCCTGCGTGCCCGCCCGCCGCGCCGCGGCTCGCGCGGAGTGCGCCCGATGCGCCCCGCGCGGCCACGGCGCGGCGGTGGCGGAGGGGTGGCGTCCTGTTCCTCGGCGACGGGCCGCTGCTCCGCAGGGACCTCGTCCTGCCGTGCACCGGGGGAGTCGAGCGGTGGCAGCCCGCCGGCGCGCGATGCCGCGCGCGGCGACAGCGGCGGAAGACCCTCCGCGCGATCAGGACGCGGGCCGAGTGGCGGAAGGGATTGGGTCATGTCGTCATCGTGCACGACGGGCACCATAAGCGGGCCGTGTGAAGGCCCGGGTAACGCCCCTTAAGAGGACGTGAAGAATCCGCGGTCAGGTTCCCGC
>CAZPAT010000109.1:2448-5030 GCA_964584485.1 uncultured Bifidobacterium sp. | reverse complement strand
ACGTGGGTGGATGACGCCCGCATCATGTTCACCTCGGGCACGACGGGCCGCAGCAAGGGCGTCATCAAGCAGCACGCGTCCGATTACTTCTCGGGCCGCACCTACAACGAGGTGTGCGGCGTTACCGCGGACGACGTCTTCTACACCTGCCTGCCGCTCTTCCACAGCAACGCGCAGGTGCTCAACTGCTACCCGGCCATGATCGCCGGTGCGCGCATCCAGCTCTCGGCCCGGTACTCGTCCACGAACTTCTGGCGCGAGGTCACCGAGTGCGGGGCGACCATCCTGAACACGGTAAGCGCGATGAACTACTTCATCTGGAACACCGAGCCCGGTGAGCTCGACCGTGCGCACTCGGTGGAGCGCATCATGGCGATGCCGGCGCCCAAGGACATCTACCACGAGTTCAAGGAGCGCTTCGGCATCCGCTGGCACGAGGGCTACGGGCTGACCGAGACCGGCATGGTCACGTACGTGCCGCCGGGGGTCGAGAAGCCCGGTTCGTGCGGGCTCGCCAGCCCCGGGTTCGAGGTGAGCGTGGTGCAGCCGGGCACCGACCTTCCACTGCCCCCGGGCGAGCCGGGCGAGATCGTGGTGGACATGAAGCTGCCGAACATCGTGATGCGTGCATACGCGGGAATGCCGGAGAAGACCGCCGAGGACTTCAAGAACCTGAAGCTCCACACCGGCGATCTGGGCGTGATGGACGAGGACGGCTACCTGTACTTCAAGGACCGCGTGAAGGACTACATCCGGCGGCGCGGCGAGAACGTCTCGTCCATGGAGGTCGAGCGCATCGTGGCCTCCCACCCCGGGGTGCTGGAGGCCGCGGCGGTGGGCGTGGCCGCAGGCGAGGGGGCCGGATCGGAGCAGGAGATCCTCATCTGCGTGGTGCCGCGCGAGGGCGTGCCCGACCCGCACGAGCTGCTCGCCTACTGCAGCGACAAAATGCCGTACTTCGCGGTGCCACGGTACGTGCGCTTCATGGAGCACCTGCCGAAGACGCCCACCGAGCGCGTGCGCAAGGTGGAGCTGCGCGACCTGCCGCTGGACGACACGGTGTACGACCGCGTGAAGAGCGGCCCGAAGATCAGCGCGTGATGGATGACGACCCCCTCGACCTCGGCGAGGCGGCGGCATTCATCCTCGGCGAGCGACCGGCGCTGGCCGAGGACACCG
This sequence comes from uncultured Bifidobacterium sp., assembly GCA_964584485.1. GTDB lineage: Bacteria > Actinomycetota > Thermoleophilia > Miltoncostaeales > Miltoncostaeaceae > SYFI01. Next base: position 3,851 of record CAZPAT010000109.1, on the reverse strand, counting down.
TGTGGACGGTGCTGAATGAGCTTCAGGACCCTCCGGTGAGGAACGCCGACGGCATGGCCGTGGACCTCATCACCCGCCTGCACCCGCAGGTACGGCCGCGGGATGTGCGCATCATCCTCGATGAGTGGCGCGAGTACGCGCGGCTGGCCGTGGAGGACGACTGGGAGTGACCCCGCGGCAGTCGCGGGGCGGGCACCTCAGCGGCGGGTGCGGGGTGCGGCGGTCCGCCCCAGGAGGATGTCGCGCGCCTGGTTGAGGGCGACGGTCATGTCGGATGCCCGCTGCTGGAGCTCGGGGTGGAGGTCCGCGACACGATCCGGGTGGCAGCACGCCACCTCGCGCCGCCATGCCCGCTCCACCTCGGGCGCGGACGGCCGCGGACCGAGGCCGAGCAGTTCCGCCGCCTCCGCCGCGCTCGACGGTGCCGTGACACCCCCGGCGCGCTGGCGATCGAGCAGGCCCTGGGCCAGCGTCCGCAGGCGTGCCTTCTCGGCCTGGATGTCACCCCACTCGTCGTCGAGGGCCTCCTGGCGCTCGGCCAGGCGCGCGCGCTCCTCCCGGACCTCGTCCGCAAGTGATGCGAGGGCGCGGTCACGCTCGCCGGCGTCGGCCCGCAGTGCCTCGAGCATCGCCGCGGGGTCCGCGGGGGACGGATCATCAGCCGCCACCGAGCGCCCCTGCCCCCACTGCCCCTGGCGGACGAGGCCGATCACCTCGTCGATCCGGTGATGCGCGGAGTTCGCCATGACCGGGCCATCGGAGGGGCCGAGGCGCACGAGCGACAGCGCATCCCACGACGGATCGGCGATGAAGGCCGCCGATGAGCGCCCTGCGAGGAGCACCCGCCGATCGGGCTGCGCGCGATGACCCAGCAGGGCGAACCGGGCGTCGGGCGCGGGCGCGCCGCGCAGGGCCGCGAGTTCACCCGCAAGGTCGTCCAGCCGACGCGCCACCTCACGGCCATCCGGGCCGTCGGGGGCCACGCCGCGGGCCGCGGCCAGGGCATCATCGAGCCCCTCGGCACCGGGGCCCTGGCCCACGGCCAGCACGGACCACCAGCGTGTCCACGGGTCGTCATCCGGTGCGGCGGACAGCACGCGCCCGGCCTCCACCGGGTGGTCGAGGGACAGCAGCACCGACGCCAGCGGCGGGCGGGCGTGGCGGTCACCCGCCGCGGCGGCGACGCCGAGCAGGGCCACCTGGCGCCAGCGGGCCGGCTCGCCGCGCCGCGGGAGCGCGCCGCCCGCGTGTGCGAATGCATCGTTCACCGGCCCAACGGTAGTGCAGGATCACGGCGGGAACGCGCCGCACCGCGGGCGCCCGGCGCGCCCTGATGCGACCATCGCCCCCGTGCCCAACCGGCTTGCCACCGAGGCCTCGCTGTACCTGCGCCAGCACGCGGA
>CAZPAT010000109.1:0-2348 GCA_964584485.1 uncultured Bifidobacterium sp. | reverse complement strand
CCGTGCCCAACCGGCTTGCCACCGAGGCCTCGCTGTACCTGCGCCAGCACGCGGAGAACCCCGTGGACTGGTGGCCCTGGGGGCCGGACGCCCTCGACGATGCCCGGTCCCGGGACGTGCCCGTGCTGCTCTCGGTGGGGTACTCCTCGTGCCACTGGTGCCACGTGATGGCACATGAGTCATTCGAGGATCCGGTGGCGGCGGACCTCATGAATGCGCTGTTCACCTGCGTCAAGGTCGACCGGGAGGAGCGGCCGGACGTGGACGCCCTCTACATGCAGGCCACGCTGGCGATGACGGGCCACGGGGGCTGGCCCATGACGGTGTTCCTCACGCCGGGCGGCGAGCCGTTCCACGCGGGCACGTACTTCCCGCAGGAGCCGCGCCCCGGGATGCCGTCCTTCACCCAGGTACTGCAGGGGGTGGCGGAGGCCTGGCGCGAGCGTCGCGAACAGGTGATGCGGCAGGCGGAAATGCTCGCGACCGGCCTGCGCGGTGAGTCCGTCGTGCGGGTCGCCCCTCCACCCGGCCGCGATGCGGTGGCGGCGGCCGTCGATGGCCTGCGGGGCCTGTACGACGACGCGCATGGGGGCTTCGGCGGCGCCCCCAAGTTCCCGCCCTCGGTGGTGATCGACCTGCTGCTCCGCCGCCACTGGGCCGCGCAGCCCGGAGATGCGCTCGCGATGGCCACCGGGACCCTCGACGCCATGGCGGCCGGTGGGGTGTTCGACCAGGTGGGCGGCGGGTTCCACCGGTATGCGGTGGACGACATCTGGCTCGTGCCGCACTTCGAGAAGATGCTGTACGACAACGCCCTGCTGCTGCGCGACTACGCGCTGGCGAGATGGCTGACGGGCGATGCGCGCCACGGGGCGGTCGCAGAGCGGGTCGCCGGGTACCTGCTGCGCGACATGCGCGTGGAGGGGGGCGCGTTCGCCGCGGCGCAGGACGCCGACTCACCCGGCGGCGAGGGCGCCTTCTTCACATGGACCCCCGGGGAGATCCGCGCGGTGCTGGAAGCCGGGGATGCCGAGGCGGTCATCGCGCGGTTCGGGGTGACCGACCGCGGCAACTTCGAGGGCCGCACCATCCTGCGGGTGGTGGACCCCGGGGTGCCGGTCACGGGCGCAGCCCTCGCCGCGCTCCGCCATGCCCGGGACACCCGGCCGGCGCCTGCCCGGGACGACAAGGTAATCGCGTCGTGGAACGGCCTCGCCATCGGGGCCCTCGCGGAGGCCGGGCTGTGGATGAAGCGTCCTGCCTGGCTGGATGCGGCGCGGCAGGCCGCGCGCTTCGTGCTGGACCGCATGATGGTGGACGGCCGGCTCATGCGGGTCCATGCAGCGGGCCGCGCCCGCCACCTCGGGACCCTGGATGACCACGCCGACCTGGCCGACGGGCTGCTGGCGCTGTACGCGGCCGACTTCGATCCGGCATGGCTGGTGCATGCCCGCGAACTGGCCGAGGCCATGCTCGACCTGTTCGCCGGGAGCACGGGCGACGGGTTCTTCATGGCGGGGTCGGACGCACCGGCGCTGCTCGCCCGCCCCCGCGACCTCGAGGACCATCCATCGCCCTCCGGGAACTCGCAGGCCGCATGGGTGATGGCGCGGCTGCACCTGCTGACGGGCGAGGACCGGTACCGACGTGCGGCGGAGGGGGCGGTGGGGGCGGTCGCGGAGCAGGCCGGTCGGTGGCCGCAGGCGTTCGCACGGGCCCTCGCCACGGCCGACCTCCTGTCAACGCGGCCCGTGGAGGTCGCCGTGGTGGGCGCGCCGGACGATCCGCGCACGATCGCCCTGGTGGAAGCCGCGCGGCTCCACGCCGGCCCGTACGCGATGATCGCCACGGGCGCGCCGGATGATCCGCGCGCGCACGCGGCCGCCCCGCTGCTCGCGGACCGCCCGATGCGCGATGGCCTCCCGACCGCGTACGCCTGCAGCGGATTCACCTGCCGGGAGCCGGTTTCCGACCCCGATGCACTGATCTCCGTGCTGCGCGGCGCCTGACGTCCTATCCTGCCGCGCATGGCCGACCTCGATGAGATCCGCGCATTGATCGAAAACGCCCTCCCCGGCTCGGCCGTGGAGGTGAAGGACCACGGCGGCGGGGACCACCTGTCCGCGGTGGTCGTGGCACCGCAATTCGAGGGCATGAGCCGTATCGACCAGCACAAGGCCGTCTACGCCGCCGTCCAGGCGCGCATCGATGACGGCCAGATCCACGCGCTCGCGCTCAAGACGCGGGCTCCGGAGGCATGATGAGCGACGTCACGACGATGACCGACGAGCAGATCCTCGAGGCCATCAAGGGCGAGGTCGCGGGCAACCGCGTCTTCCTCTACATGA
>CAZPAT010000108.1:0-5070 GCA_964584485.1 uncultured Bifidobacterium sp. | reverse complement strand
TGGCCTGCAGGAATGCCCGTGGAGTCCCAGCACACCGTGCGACCCGATCGCAGCGGAGCCGCCACCGCGGCCGTGGCGATCATCGCCCCGACAGCGGTGACGGCAAGGCCGGTGCACCTGTTCGTCACGGCGTCGGGAGCATCGACCTGAACTGCTGGTAGGGCACCTGGCCTGTCGGGCTGTTCCTCAGCGCCGCCGCCAGCTCGGCAGGCATGGGAGCCCAGTACGCCGGCATCTTGGCCGCGAACTTGGGGTTGAGGATATAGATGAGTGCGAAGTTCGCGACGTAGATGGACGGCGCCATCGGCATCGCGGTCGTCTCGGGGGTGCTGGTGCCCCTCTGGTTCGGCACGAGCTGCGCCATCCCTGAGATCTGCTGGGACTTGTACCCCAGGTACGCCTCGCGCGTGTATGCCGACGCGTAGAGGTTGGCCAATACCGCCGAGGCGCCGTTGGCCCGCATCCACTTGCCCATGTACCCGCCCGGCATGAGCACCTCATTCACCTTGCGGGTGGGCATCGACTCCTGGGCCGAGCTCGAGAGCATGCAGTTGCGGTTGACCGACAGGCCGTAGCTGCCGAGGACGGTCCGGGTGGGCACTCCATCGCAGTTCGAGACGAGTGGTCGGCCCCACGAATTGGTGAGGATGCGCATGCTCGTGTCGATGAGCTTGGCAGGGCCGCGCTGGCCACCGACGCCCTTCCCGGACATGAGGAGCGCCCTCTGGCGAGGGGTGAGCACCTTCGACGGGTCCAGCCCGATGCCACGCGCGATGCGATCGGCGGCCCTGCGACCGAGTGGCACGTTGATCTGCGCATCAGATGATGCCCGCGGTGCCGAGAAGCGCTCGAAGCGGGGGGTGCCGGAGTAAGGCGATGAGAACCCGGTCGCCGGGCTCGCCACCGCCACGTCCGGTCCGGGGACTGCGCCGGGCAGCAGGAACGCGGCGGCCCCGAGTGATGCGGCACCGTAGGCGATGGCACGTGCGCGGATACGCGGCGAAAGCGCGGGGTGGGTCATGAGGCGATCTCCATGTGTTGACGGCGCCGGGTGATGGTGGCCGTGCTGGACCCCGGCGACGTTGGCATGCCGGACCCGCCTGCATCCCTGTTGCCCGCTGTCAGGTGTGGGGAACCCCACCCGGCCCGCACGGGCATACGCCATCAAGCCACTGGCATGGGGCACGGCAGCAGGACGGTCAGGCGCGCGCCGTCGTCGTCGGGCCCGGGTGTGAGCGACCATCCGTCTGGCGCGACGAAGTCCAGCCACGCCGATCCCATGCCGGGACGCGCACCGGCGGGCCCCGTGCCATCGTCAGTGACGCAGATGCGCAGGGTGAGGCCATCCGCCCGTTCCGCGCGCACCGCAACGGCGCGGGCGTCGCCGTGCTTGTGCGCGTTGCTCAGGGCCTCCTCCACCACGCGGCCGGCATCGGCGATGACGGCCGGAGGCATGTCATCGAGGGGCCGCGGCAACTGGATGTCAACCTCCATGAATCCCTCCCAGAGGGATGCACGCCTCCCGATCTCGTCGGAAAGGGTCGCGCGAACCGGGGGCATTGCCGCCTCGGCCTCGAAGGCGCTGCTCGCGCGTCGAAGGACCTCGGTCGCCCCGCCCTGCGCCATGTCGGCATTCTCGAGTGCATAGGCCGTGGCGAGCAGGTGCGACTGCAGCGTGCCGTGCACGAACTGGGCGAGGCGACGACTGACGCGTACGAGTTCGCGATCGATCGCGACGGCCTCGACGGTGCGGGCATCCACCTCGTGCTCCAGGGTCTCGGCCGCCTCGCGTTCCCCGGCCATCCCGGCACCAACCGCGGCACACACCAGCACCACAACAGCGGCCCAGAATGCCGCGCCCAGAATGCGATGGGGCGGGGCACTGCCGAGCGTGGCACCCACGAGAAGCGCCCCGGCAGCGGAGGAGCATGCGGCGGCGATCACCGCGAGCGCAAGCGTATGGGGACGAAGCCGGGGGCGAGCGCGCACGAGCGCCATGACCCCTGCGAGCGCCGCCCCGAGACCGGCGCCGGTGACCGCCGCCCACAGGATGGCCTCGGCCGGGTCGCCGGACCGCGCGAAGATGATGAGCGCCGCCAGCACGGTGTACACGGAGGCGGCGGCGAGCGGATACAGCCGATGCTCCCGTAGAGCGGCACGCATGGCGGCGAGCGCCGATACCTGCGGAAGGGCACGGTCGCGCACGGCATACAGCCGGTGGCTCAGCGGCCTGAGCGAGGTGACCACGGTGTGCCGGAAGTCCTCCGCCAGTTCACGGCTCATGCGCGGGTCAAGTTCACCGTGGCCCCCATCCAGGTGCCCCCTCACCTCGTGGGTCGCAGCGAATACCTCGCCGTACAGGGAATCGGTCATCGTATCCGCGAGACCCCTGCGGGCCACCTCCGCGGCGCGCAGGGCAATGAGCCGTTCGGTCAGGGCCTGCCGTCGTCGTCGGTACTGATCGATGGTGAAGGCAAGGGCGGCGGCGGCCGGTGCTAAGAGCGCGCCCAGCAGCACCGAAGCGAGCACGCGAACGCCAGTGGCACCCCCGATGTCGAGACCGATCGCCATGGCGGCCCCGAGCAGCGCCGCCGCGCGGGCCAGGCCCGCGACCGCGCCAAGCGCCACCACCGACCACACCGGCACAGGACGCACACCGCGATTGCGGAAAGCCGTGACATCGGCAACGGCCAGCACCCCGCACAGCGCCGCGCTGCCCGCGACGCCGGCGAGCACCCATCCGAGCAAGTTCCCCGCCGAGGCGCTCGCATCGGCATCGGTGAACGGCTGGACAAACGCGAGGGCCGCGGCGAGCGGCAGGATCACCGGCCACGCGATGGCCCATCGACCGCCAAGGCGCCTGCGCAGGTCGGGCGCGGGGGTCATGCGCCGCCTGTCGCATGCATGTACGCGCGCGCCAGGAGAACACGACGGTTGGTCGAGGCATCGTTCGGCACGCCTACCTGCTCGGCGATGCGCGCGAGAGTCCGCTCGACAGCCGACGTGCTTATGCCGCGCTCGCGCGCGATTTCCGCGTTGCTGAGCCCGGTCGCCACCATCCGCAGCATCTCCACCTGATTGTCGGTGAGCCTCGCGAGCACCGACGAGCTCGTCGCCACTGCAGGATGGTCACCGGCGGCCACGGCCAGTCGCACCGCGCGCGCCAGGCTGATGACCAGCGCCTCCACGTCACCGAGCTCACCCTTGGTCAGGTACACGGCCCCCCGCGGGAGGGTGGCCGGGTCAACACCGGCCGCGCGAGGATCGGCGAACGATGTGAGGATGACGATGCCGACCGAGGGGGCATCGCGACGAAGCGCACCCGCAACATCCACGCCGGTGGGGCCGTCACCCAGATCGAGGTCGATGAGCGCCACATCGGCTGAGGACGCCCGGGCCCCCGCGAGGGCATCGCGGGCAGTGCCCGCCTCCCCCACGACGTCCACGCCCGCCGAGACCAACGTGCCGCACAGCGTCATTCGGGTGAAGGCGTTGTCCTCGACCACCAGCGCGCGGAGGGCCCGGGACGACATTCGTGTACTCAACCACTCCTCCGTCACCGATGACCGGACTCGACGGATATATCGCTTCCGTGCCACGAGCGCGGCGTCGCACTCCGCGGACGTCAGGTTTGCCACACGCCCACGTGGCGAGATCACCGGCGGGGCGCTTCCGTCGATTTCCGTCGGGAACCAGGTTCGGGTGAGCGTGTCCGACCTCGAGAGGTTTCTGGAGGAGAACCGGCGGCAGGTGAAGGTGTGCTCGATCGAGACGCCTACTCCAACGATGGAGCGACCCGTAAGGGACGTTCCGAAGCTTGGTGATGTGCTTGCCGAGGCTGTAGAGGGGGTGACCCGGTGAGCGTTCACGAGGTTCAACGAAAGACCGGGCGCGCATGGAAGGTCTCCTACCGCACGGGAGGCCGGCAGCGGACCAAGACTTTCGGCCGCAAGAAAGACGCGACTGAGTTCGATGCCCGGATGAAGATCGCCAAGCAGCGGGGCTCAATGGGCCCGGCAGCAGGTGATCTCACCGTGAGCGAGCTTGCCGACCGGTGGATGCGCACCCACGTCATCCCAAACCTGCGTCCGCAGACGGCGCAGGTGTATGCCACCGTCTACGACCAGCACATCGGCCCGTACCTGGGACGCCTCAAGCTAAACGAGTTCGGCACCTTTCAGGTTGCCGAGTTCCAGAGCGCCCTCTACGCGCGCGCCCCGTACGAGACCGCGAGCAAGACGATGACGGCGCTCTCCGGGATGTTCACCAAGGGGACTGAGTGGGGCATCGTTGATGTCAACCCTGTACGCCAGGTCAAGAGGCCCCCGGCGCCTGTGAAGGAGCCGGTCACTCCAATCTCGCCCCGGCAGGTCGAAGAGGCGATCGCTTGGTTTAGGGATGAGGGGCGCGATCAGGATGCGGTGATGATCGCTGTGCTCGCGTACGCCGGTCTTCGACCGGGTGAGGTCCGTGCCCTTCGCTGGAAGGACATCGGTGAGCGGAGCATCACTGTGTGGCAGGCGGTCTCCGGTGATGAGCTTCGACCGACGAAGACCGGAGGCAGCCGATCGGTCACTCTCCTCGCCCCGCTTCGGGCCGATCTACTCGAGTACCGGCTGCTCTGCGGCAGGCCCCCAGACGAAGCGTTCGTCTTCCCCAAGGCCGACGGCAGCTTCCTTCTCCTCGAGGACTGGAAGAACTGGCAGGTTCGATGGTTCACCAAAATGGCGAAGCAGGTCGGGCTCCCCTGGACCTCGCCCTACAACTTACGTCACAGCTTTGCGTCACTGCTGATCCACTCCGACCTGCCGGTGGTTCAGATCTCTCAGCAGCTTGGCCACTCGACAGAGATGCTCCTGAGCACCTACGCGCACGTGATCAGCGAGTACGCGAACGCCCCGAAGATCGTCCCTGAAGAGGAGATCTGTGCGGCCCGGGCAGGGCGTGTTACCCATTTGTTACCTGCTCATCTTCCGCAGGCGGTCGGGGAAGGTCGTTTCGCCCGTGGGAATGGGAAGCCGAGTATCGGACTCGAACCGATGACCCCTTCCTTACCATGGAAGTGCTCTA
>CAZPAT010000107.1:0-5083 GCA_964584485.1 uncultured Bifidobacterium sp. | reverse complement strand
CATGCGGGCCCGCAGGTCGAGGAGGGGCAGCAGCATGTGGCCGCCGGTGAAGTACCGCCGTGCCCGCCCGGCTTGCAGGGCCATCAGGTCCCGCATGCCCGGCGTCATCCGGCCCGCGAGGATGTCGCCGTCGGTCACCCCGAACCGGGCCATCTCGTCGGCGGGCAGGTAGATGCGGTCACGCCCGGCGTCCTCCTGCACGTCGCGCATGATGTTGACCACCTGCATGGCCACGCCGAGGTCCTCTGCGTGGCCGACGGCAGAGGGGTCCCGGAACCCGAACACGTGCAGCGACAGCACCCCCACCGCACCCGCCACCCGGTCGCAGTAGGCCTCGAGGGCCGGCCAGTCCGCGTAGCGGTCGGTCGTGAGGTCCATCTCCACGCCGTCCACCAGTGCGTCCATGGGGCCGCGGGGAATCCCGAACCGCCGCACGGCGTCGGCCAGCGCCACGAGCACCGGGTCGTCCGCCGGGACGGCGCCCCCGTAGACGCGGTCGACGTCCTCACGCCGCGCGCGGACGGCCGCCGCCTTGGCGGCGGGATCGTCGGCGCCATCGACGGAGTCGTCGCACAGGCGGCTGAACGCGTACAGGGCATGGATTCCGCGGCGTCGCTCGCGCGGCAGGAGGATGAATCCGAAGTAGAAGTTGCGCGCCTCCTGCCGGGTGATGCGCGTGCATGCGTCGTAGGCATCGTCCACTGTCACGGCCGTCTCCCCGGCAGCATCCGCCATGCGACACCCGCTGCCATGCGCGCCCGTCCGCGGGCACCGGGCGCGGGCCGCGCCGCGATCGTGTCGAAGCCCTGGCGCGCGATGGAGTCGCACACCCACAGGCCCCCGGCGGTGAACATGCCGATGTCCAGCCGCACCCGTCGGGGCACCATCCCCTGCAGCGGCGCTCCCCGGGCCAGCAGCGCCCGGGCGCGTCCCACCTCCCAGCGGATGAGCTCGCACAGCGCCGGCGATGCCGCATCCGCCCGCAGGTCGTCCACGCCCACCCCGAGCAGGTCCATGTCCTCGCGCGGCAGGTAGACGCGGTCGCGCTCCTCGAGGTCGCGGCGGATGTCCTGCCAGAAGTTCACCAGCTGCAGCCCGGCGCACGTGGCATCCGACAGCGCGACGCGGTCGGGGTCGGTGATGCCGAGCACCCCGAGCACCATCCGGCCGACGGGCATGGCCGAGTAGGCGCAGTAGTCCAGGAGGTCGTCGTGGCCCTGCCACCTGGACACCCGCTGGTCCATGCGGTTGGCCTCGATCAGCCGCGTGAACGGCTCCACGTCCAGATTGCGGCGCCGGATGACATCGGCAACGGCAAGGAGCACCGGGTCATCCGCCTGCTCCTCCAGCGCCCCGGCCAGGTCGCGCTCCCATGCATCCAGGGCAATGAGGCGTTCGGAGGGGGTGGCCTCGCCGGCATCACCGATGTCGTCGGTCACCCGGCAGTACGCGTAGATCGCGCGCATGTCGGCGCGCACGTCGCCCGGTGCAAGCAGGAACGCCACCGGGAAGTTCTCGTCGTGGCCGCGGGCGATCTCCTCCGCGGCCACGTGCCGTGCGCCGGCGGTCATTCCGCGTACCGGCCGAGGGCCATCACCGGGAAGTACAGGCGGTAGTAGTGGTACTTGATCATGAAGTCGAGCGGGAAGCCGGTGCCCGTGAAGGCATCCTCGTGCCATCCGCCGTCATCCTGCTGCTCGCGCACCAGCCACCCGACGCCCGGGTCGATCGCCGGGTTGCCGCGGTCGGCGGCCATCAGCCCGATCAGGGCCCATGCGGTCTGCGACGCGGTCGAGGGCCCCACTCCGGCGAGCGAGGGATCGCGGTAGCTCTCGATGTCCTCGCCCCAGCCGCCATCGGCGTTCTGGCGCGCCGCCAGCCAGTCCACGGCCCGCCGCACCCAGGGCTCGGACATGTCCACCCCGCACGCCGCGAGTGCGGGGAGCACCGCGCCCGTGCCATACACGTGGTTGACGCCCCAGCGGCCCCACCACGACCCGTCGTCGCGCTGCGCGGCACGCAGGTATGCCACGCCCGCGCGCACCGCGGGGTGGCCGGGCGGCACGCCGCATGCCATGAGCGCCTCCAGCACATGGGCGGTCACGTCCTCCGTGGGCGGGTCGATCACCTCGCCGAAGTCGCACACCGGGAACTGCCCGACGAGGGAGCTGGTGTTGTCCACGTCGAATGCCCCCCATCCGCCGCCCGCGCACTGCATCGCGAGCAGCCAGTCCACGCCGCGCCGGATCGCGCCGTCATCGCGCGACACCCCGGACCGGATGAGCGAGATGAGGACCTCGGCGGTGTCGTCGGTATCCGGATACCACTCGTTGTGGAACTCGAAGGCCCAGCCACCGGCCTCCCCGCGCCGCGGGATCCGGCGCCAGTCGCCCTCGCGGGTGATCTCGCGCGCCATCAGCCACGCCCGCGCCCTCTCCACCGCATCGTCGTCGTCCGCCGTCCCGGAGTCGTGGAGCGCGATGGCCGCGAGGCAGGTGTCCCACACCGGCGAGATGCACGACTGGATGCGCAGGCGTCCCTCCCGGCGCAGGGCGAACGTGGAGAAGCCGTCGAGGGCGCGGACGATCACCGGGTGGTCCAGCGGCATTCCCATCACGTGGAGCGCGATGATCGAATACACCCATGGAGGCTGGATGCCGGCCCACGAGCCGTCCACCTCCTGGCGGTCGAGGATCCACGCCCTGATCCGACGCTCCGACGCGCGCCGTATGGCGCCGATGGGGTGGCGGTTGTAGAGGCGCGCCAGGGGCATCAGCCGACCCATCAGGTGGGTCAGCCTTCCCGGGCTGCGCGGCGAGGGTCCCACGACGCTCCCCGGGGCCTCCGCGAAGATCTCCTCTACCGAGGGCTGCTGGGGGAACGTCGGGTTGCGCGACAGCACCACGAGCATCGGAACGAACGTCCCGCGCGCCCACGAGGCGAACCGGTACACCGACAGCGGTGCACGGGGAGGCAGCAGCATCAGTTCGGGCGGAGCAGCGGGCAACGCCTCCCATGGGTACTTGCCGAGCACGGCCAGCCAGAGCCGCGTGAAGAAGCGCGCCTTGTTCGCGCCGCCGAGGGCGAGGATGCGGTCCCGGGCGCGCCGCATGGGCTCGGCATCGGCGGGCACCCCGGCCAGCCGCAGGGCGTACCAGGCCTCGACGGTGACGCTCAGGTCGCCCTCGCCGCCGAACCACACGGGCCATCCGCCATCATCGGACTGGGTCGCGAGCAACTCGGCGGCGATCTCGCGGCGGTCATCCGCTGACGCCAGGCCCAGGGCCTCCAGCAGGAACAGTTGCTCGGCCGTGATCGATGCATTCGACTCGAGCTCGCCCCACCAGAAGCCCTCGGGATCCTGCAGATCCCTCAGGTGGGCGGCGCCGCGCACGGCGGCCGTCCGCGCGGCGGCATGCAGGTCGGTGCCCGTGGCGCTCGTCATGCGGTGGCCGCCCGGCGCGCGGGGGCATGGGCGCGGAACCACGCCACGGCGGCCTCCATGGCGGATGCCAGGTCCGACTGGGGCAGCCCGATCTCGCGAATCGCGCGCTGGGGCGAGAAGAACATGCGCTTGCGCGCCAGCAGGGCGCCGTCCAGCGGCGCGCGCGGCTCGCGCCGGAGCAGTCGCCCCTCGACGATCTCATCGGCGGCCGCGGCGACGATCGCAACAGAGTGGGGGATGCGACGGGTGGGGGCGGGGGGGCCACCGGCGCGGTGCACCATCGCGAGGATCTCCTGCATGGTCAGGTTGCCCCACGCATGGCCGAGGATGTACCTCCGTCCCGCGACCCCGCGCTCGAGCGCGAGCAGGTGGCCCGCCGCAACATCGCGCACGTCCACCAGGTTCAGCCCGGTGTCGACGAACGCCGGCATGTCCCCGTCGAGCGCGTCGCGCACCAGCCGGCCCGTCGGCGTGGGGTGATGGTCGCCCGGGCCGATCGGTGCCGTGGGGTTGACGATGAACGCCTGCAGCCCCGTGCCGACCGCGCGGCGCACCAGGCCCTCGGCCTCGACCTTCGACGCCTTGTAGGCGCCGATCACCTGCGAAAGCGGTTGCGGCGTCTCCTCGTCGCCATGGGTGCCATCCCCGGGGATTCCGATCGTCGCGACCGACGACGTATGCACGAGGCGCGCCCCGGACGCACGGGCGACGTCGATCACCACCCGGGTGCCGTCCACGTTCACGCTCCGGACGGCCGCCGCGCGGCGCCTGCTCAGGGAGTACAGCGCCGCGGCGTGGAAGATGGCGTCCACCCCCTGCGCGGCGCGGGCAACGGCGTCGGCATCGCGGACATCGCCGATGACGGGGCTCACCCCGCCGGGCAGCGCATCTGCCGACGTGCCGCCGGGCCGCACGAGCCCCTGCACCTCGTGCCCGGCATCCCGCAGGTGCCGGGCCACGTGCGCGCCGATGAACCCGGTGGCCCCGGTGACGAGCGCCCGCATCAGGCCGCGCCCGCCAGGGCCGACGCGACCGCCGGCACCAGCCCGCGCCGGGCCGCGCGGGCGCCCCGGGCCAGCCGGACCCACGCCGCGATGTCGCCCGGTCGTGATGCCAGGCGACCGATCACGCGCGCCGGATGCACGCTGCCATCCGGCGCGACCACGCCCTCCATGTCGGGCAGGTCGTCATCCGCGCGGTCCGTGACCGCCCGGATGGCGGCGAAGGGGATGCCCGCGACCGCGCATGCCCGGGCCGTGCCAGCGCTCTCGAGGTCGACGGCGATCCCGTCGAGGCGCCGGCGCGCCGCGCGCGTGCCCGTGAGGGCCTGCGCCGTCACGAGTGCCCCCTGCGGCGTGCCCGCACCCCCCGCGAGCGCGGGGTCGCACGGCCAGGCCTCCCCGGTCCGCGCATCCCGCACGATGGCCGGGATCACCACGCCACCACGCGGCAGGCCGGGGTCGAGGGCGCCGCAGAAGCCCACCGAGATGAGCGCCGTGGCGCCTTCGTCGATCACCTGCCGGGCGCGGAGCTCAGCGGGTGCGGATCCCATTCCCGTCGCGATCACCCGCACCCCCGGGCCCGCGAAGCGCCGCAGCATCCGCTCCTCGGCGGGCACGGCGCACATCAGCGCGACCA
>CAZPAT010000106.1:1650-5117 GCA_964584485.1 uncultured Bifidobacterium sp. | reverse complement strand
TCTACTACAAGGGCAAGACCATCCACGACGTCCTCGAGATGAGCGTGGAGGAGGCCGTCGAGTTCTTCGCGCCCGTCGAGCGCCTCCGCCGGCGCCTGCAGACCCTCCACGACGTGGGGCTCGACTACATCCGGTTGGGGCAGCCGGCCACCACGCTCTCGGGCGGTGAGGCCCAGCGCGTGAAGCTGGCCACCGAACTCGCGAAGGTCGCGACGGGCCGCACCATGTACGTGCTGGATGAGCCGACCACCGGCCTGCACTTCGCTGACATCGAGAAGCTGCTGGAGGTGCTGCAGCGCCTTGCCGACTCCGGCAACACGGTGCTGGTGATCGAGCACAACCTCGACGTCATCCGCGCCGCGGACTGGATCGTGGACCTCGGCCCCGAGGGCGGGGCCGGTGGGGGCGAGGTGATCGCCACGGGCACGCCCGAGCAGGTGGCGGCAACCCCGGGCTCCTACACCGGTGAGTTCCTCGCGCAGGTGCTGGCACCCAGGCGTGCGCCCCGGCGCAGTCGCCGCGCGAAGGCTGCGGCCTAGCGGATGGACCCCGCCGAGCTCGAGCGCCTCATGGCGCTGCTGCGGGTGCCGAGCATCAGCGCCAGCCCCGACCACGCGGACGAGATGCAGCGCGCGGCCATGATGGTGGCCGACGAGGTGCTCCGGGCCGGCGGATCCGCCGAGGTCGTGGTGACCTCTGGGCATCCGCTGGTGGTGGGCGACGTGCCGGCCAGCGACGGAATGCCGGACGCACCTGTCGTGGCCATCTACGGCCACTATGACGTGCAGCCGCCGGGCGACCTGGCCCTCTGGACCAGCCCGCCCTTCGCGCCCGAGGTGCGGGGCGGCAACCTCTATGCCCGCGGGGCCAGCGATGACAAGGGAAACCTGTTCATGCTCCTGGTGGCCGTCCAGCGCATGCGCGCCACCGGTCGCCTTCCGGTGCGGGTTCGCGTGCTGGTGGACGGGGAGGAGGAGAGCGGTGGGCACTCGGCGGTGGACTGGGTGCGCGATGAGGCCGATCCGCCGCGCGCCGCGATCATCTTCGACTCGCCGATGATCGGGCCGGGGCGCCCGGCGGTGTGCACCGGGCTGCGCGGGCTCGCGTACTTCCGCGTACGGCTGCGTGGGGGTGGGGCCGACCTGCACTCAGGGATGCACGGGGGTGCGGCGCTCAACGCCACGCATGCGCTGATACAGGTGCTGGCATCGGTTCTGCCCCGGGACGGCCGCGTGTCGGACCCGCTGCTGCGGGGCGTGGCGCCGCCCGCTCCCGTGGAGGAGGCGGCGTGGGGGACGCTGCCGGCGGGGGCTGAGGTGCTGGCCGCCGCGGGCGGGCGTCCCGCCGATGCACGGGCTGCGGATGAGTACCACCTGCGCACCACGATGCTTCCGTCGCTGGATGTCCACGGCCTGCGCGCGGGCGATCCCTCCCTCGTGGCGACGGTCATCCCGGCCGTTGCCGAGGCCACGCTGTCGTGCCGGGTACCCCCGGGGTCCGACGCCGCGGCCATGGCGGCAGCCCTCGAGGGCATGCTGCGCGACGCCTGCCCGCCGGGCGCCGACATCGAGGTGGAGGGCCTGGGCGTGGCGGGGTCGAGCCGCCTCGACCCCGCAGACCCGGTGATCGCTGCGGCCATGCGGGGCATCACCGACGCGACGGGCCTGGCGGTCACGCCGGTTGGCATCGGCGGCAGCATCCCCGTGGTGGCCGAGATGGCGGCGCGTGGCACGTCGGTGGTGCTGACCGGGTTTGCCCTCCCCGACGACGGCTACCACGCGCCGGATGAGCACCTGCGGGTGGAGCACCTCGGGCTCGGGGTGCAGGCCGCCGAGGGCATCCTCGCGGCCCTCGCCGACCTGCCCTGACACCCGCCCCATCCCGCGGCGATGCGGTCGACGTGCGCTGCGTGCGATGTACCCTCCGGCGGCCAACGATTCGAACAGGGAGTTCTGATGGCGAAGCTGTGGGGTGGGGAGACCGACAAGGCGGTCGACAACTTCCCGATCTCCGGGGAGACGATTCCCCTTCCGGTCATCCACTGGCTGGGTCGCATCAAGGCCGGTGCGGCCCGGGCGAATGCCCAGCTGGGCCTCCTCGACAAGGGCGTCGCCACCGCCATCGCCGAGGCCGGCATGGGCGTGGCGCGCGGTGAGTTCGACGACCAGTTCCCGGTGGATGTGTTCCAGACGGGCTCGGGCACCTCGAGCAACATGAACACCAACGAGGTCATCGCGAAGGTCGCATCCCGCGAGATCAAGGGCGTGAAGGTCCACGCGAATGACCACGTGAACATGGGGCAGAGTTCCAACGACGTCTTCCCGTCCGCCGTTCACCTGGCGGCCCTCGACGAGATCAGCCACAAGCTCATCCCGGCCCTCGAGGCGCTGGAGAAGTCTTTCGCCGCGAAGGCCAAGGAGTTCGGCGGCCTCGTGAAGGCCGGCCGCACGCACCTCATGGACGCCGTGCCCGTGACCCTGGGCCAGGAGTTCGCCGGGTACGCCGCACAGGTGCGCCTGGGGACGCAGCGCGTGAAGGCCACGCTGCCGCGCCTCGGCATGATCCCGCTCGGCGGCACCGCCACCGGCACCGGGCTCAACACCCACAAGAAGTTCGCGAAGATGGTGCGCGACATCATGGCGTCGGAGACGGGACTGAAGATCTCGGCCCCGGCCGACCCGTTCGAGGCCCAGGCCAACCGCGACGGCCTCGTGGAGGCATCGGCGGCCCTCAAGATGGTTGCCGTGTCGCTCACGAAGATCGCCAACGACCTCGCGTGGATGGGTTCCGGCCCCCGCTGCGGCCTGGGTGAGATCTTCCTGCCCGAGCTCCAGAAGGGCTCCTCGATCATGCCGGGCAAGGTCAACCCGGTCATTCCCGAGGTGGTCATGCAGGTGGGCGCCCAGGTGATCGGCAACGACACCGCGATCACGGTGGCCGGCACGCAGGGCAACTTCGAGCTGAACGTGCGCATCCCGCTGATGGCGCGCAACCTGCTGCAGTCGGTGGCGCTGCTCACCAGCACGGCCACGGTGTTCCGCGAGAAGTGCGTGGACGGCATCGAGCCGAACCTCGAGGGCCTCAACCGCCACGCCGAGGGCACCCTTGCCGCGGCGACGGCCCTCAACCCCTACATCGGGTACGACCTCGCCACTGACATCGTGAAGGAGGCCACTGCCTCCGGTCGCTCGCTGCGCGAGGTGGCACGCGAGAAGGGCGTGGACGAGGCCACCCTCAACAAGGCGCTCGACCTCAAGAAGATCGCCAAGGGCGGCATCATCTAGGACCACCCGGTGCCAGGCACGTAACCATCCGCGCAGCGCGGAATGCCCTGCACGGGGCGGTTATGTGCCTGGCACCGCCGGGTTGCGCGCGGCGGTTATGTGCCTGGCACGGGGGTGCCGGGGCGGTTGCGCCGGGGCCGCGCTGTGCGGCCGATCAGCGCCTGCGGGCGCGGGGCGGCGCGG
>CAZPAT010000106.1:0-1550 GCA_964584485.1 uncultured Bifidobacterium sp. | reverse complement strand
GCGCCGGGGCCGCGCTGTGCGGCCGATCAGCGCCTGCGGGCGCGGGGCGGCGCGGCAGTCGCGCGTACCTCGGCAGCAAACTCCGCCGCCGCACCCCGGATGATGTCGCGCACGTTGGCGCGTGGTGCCACGAAAGGCGGCGGATCGGGCAGCAGCCCGAACAGGTCGGTGCTCACCAGCACCTGGCCGTCGCACTCGACTCCGGCGGCGATGCCGATGCTGGGCCCGGTGATCGCATCGGTGATTCGCCCGGCGGCGTCGGCGTCTACGCACTCGATGACGATGGCGAAGCAGCCGGCGCCGTCCAGTGCCCGGGCGTCGTCCACGAGCCGGTCGGCCTCCTCGGTGGACTTCCCGTGCTTCCGGTATCCGCCCTCGGCCGTCTGTGGCAGCAGGCCCACGTGGCCCATCACGGGAATTCCATCGGCGATTATTGCGGCGACCTGCGGGACCAGGGCACCCTCGAGCTTCACCGAGTGCGCACCGGCATGGACGAGGGTGCGCGCGGTGGCGACCGCGGCGTCCGGGTCGTCGTAGGTGCCTGCGGGCATGTCACCCGTGATGTGGGTGCGCGTGGCCCCGTTGGCAACGGCGCGCACGTGGTGGACCATCATCTCCAGCGTCACCGCGCGCGTGGAGTCGTAGCCCAGTTCGACCTCGCCGAGGCTGTCGCCCACGAGGATGATGTCCAGCCCCACCTGGTCGAGTGCCAGGGCGGTGGGGTAGTCGTACGCCGTGAGCATCGCCAGTCGGCGGGTGCCCTTGAGCGCACGGATGTCGCCGGCGGCGAGGATGGCTATTCGACCTCCCACATCACGGGGACCATGTCCTCCACGAGTTCCGTGACCTCGTTGCGGGAGTTCACGTGGACGACCGTGGGCTCGTGGCCGTCTGCCAGTTCCGCATCCTCGTATTCGGCGTAGGTGAGGATGATGACCAGGTCGCCGGGGTGCGCCAGGCGGGCGGCGGCGCCGTTCAGGCAGATGTCCCCGCGCCCGCGCGGGCCATCAATGGCGTAGGTCTCGAAGCGCGCACCGGTATTGATGTTGAGCACCGAGACCTTCTCGTACTCGCGGATGTCCGCGAGGTCGAGCAGGTCGCGGTCGACGGTGATGGACCCGACGTAGTTGAGGTTGGCGTCGGTCACCGTCGCGCGGTGGATCTTGCTCTTCAGCATCGTGCGTGCTCGTGGCACGGAAGTCCTCCGTTGGGTGGGTACGGGCAGCTCTCGGTTATCGATCAGCCGTGCGGGTCCGACCCGCGCGGCAATGCACAGGAGGGACGGGCCCTCCAGGCGGTCCTGCTGGGCGAAGGTGTCCGGGTGGACCACCGTCGCGTACTCGGGCGCACACCGCGGCTCCGCGTCAAGCACCGCCATCGCAGCCGCCTCGACGCGCCGTGCATCGCACTCGCCCTCCTCGGCCAGCGCCGCGGCAGCGGCGAGCGCGCGCGACAGCGCGATGGCGGCGGCGCGGTCCTCCGGACCAAGGTAGGAATTGCGGCTGCTCATCGCGAGCCCGTCGGCCTCGCGCACGATGGGCGCGACGATC
>CAZPAT010000105.1:0-5124 GCA_964584485.1 uncultured Bifidobacterium sp. | reverse complement strand
TGCGCGATGCCAAGTCGCTGATCGGCCTGCTGCGCCTGGACCGGCGCCTGCGCGCTCCCGCCTAGCGGCGGGAGGCCAGCACGATCCCGTCGCCCACGGGAAGCACGGCGGCGGCCAGTCGGTCATCGGCCACCGCGGCCTCCGCGACGCCGCGCAGGCCCGCCGCCCGCGCATCAGCGGCACCGCCCCCGAAGATGTTGTCGGCCACGATGAGCCCGCCGGGGCGGACCAGCCGGATGCACTCGGACATGTAGGCCGGGTACGCGGGCTTGTCCGCGTCGATGTACGCGAGGTCGTACCCGGGGGCGAGTGCGGGCAGGGTCTCGAGGGCCTGGGCCACGTGGATGGTCACCTGTTCGTGGTGGCCCGCCCGCCGCAGATGATCGGCCGCGCGGTCGGCATGGCCCGCGTCGGCCTCGAGGCAGTCGATATGGCCGTCATCGGCGAGCGACGGGGCCATCCACAGCGCGGAGGTCCCGACGAAGGTGCCGATCTCGAGCACGCGGTGACCCCCGGTCGCCTGTACCAGCACGGCGAGCAGCGCCCCGAGGTCGGGGTGGGTCATCATCTCCTCGCCGTCCGCGCCCGCCATCTCGTTCTGCAGGCGACGCACCGGTTCCGGGATCGCGCCCACGCCGTCCAGCCATGCGGCGAGTGCGGGCGACAGGGGGGTCCGGTCGACGCTCACCGGCTGCCAAGCCCCCGGAGCGGGACCATCGCAAAGGCCCCCAGCAGGATGACCAGCGCCGCGGCGGCGACCAGGCCCGGCCAGGTCTCCGACCAGATGACGGTGCCCGTGAGCTCGGCGCTGCGCGCGGCGTCGAGGATGTACGTGACCGGGTTGTAACGGGCGATGGTGGCCAGCCAGCCGGTCAGGGCATCCTGCGGGACGTATGCCACCGACATGAAGACCGACAGGAACACGGCGAGCTGCATGATGGGGGCGGCCTGGATGGTGCGCGTCCGCAGCGCCACGCCGATGGCCCAGAATGACGCCGCGGCGGCGAACAGCAGGGCGAAGGCGAAGATCACCAGCGTGGGGGCGATGCCGGGCGGCATCACCCCGCCGACCATCCCGGCGAGCAGGACCACCACGGTCGTGACCAGGCTGCGCGCCTGCGCGGCCAGCATGGGGCCGAGCACCAGCGCCAGGCGCGGGGCGGGGCTCGACTGGAGCCGGTCGAAGAATCCCCCTTCGAGGTCGCGCGCGAGCGTCATCCCCGAGTTGATCCCGGCGAACCCGGCTCCCATGACCGCCGCCATGGGGATGGTGAACGCCAGGTACGACTCGCCGGCGAACTGCGGCAGGGCCCCGATGCCGTGGAACGCCCCCGCGGTGGCGATGAGGATGAACAGCGGCATCACCAGGGAGGGGATGAACACCGACGGCACGCGGCGCACCAGCAGCAGGTTGCGCCCGGCAAGGCCGAGGCTGACGCTGATGACCCTCATGCGGCCACCCTCAGCCTGCGCCGCAGGGCGAGGGCCGATGCCCCGATGGTGATGACGGCCAGGCCGAGTGCGATGCCGATGCCCGCGAGCGCGGTGCCCGGCGTGGCCCCGCCGATGACCTCCAGGCGCATTGCCTCGACCAGGTAGGTGATGGGGTTCGCCGCGGCCACGGCGGCGTACCAGCCGGTCATGGTCTCGAGCGGGAAGAATGCCGACGAGAAGAACAGCAGGGCGAAGAACAGAGGGAACATCCCCTGCACGGCCTCCCCCGATCCGGTGCGGAGCGCGAGGTACACGCCCAGCCCCCCCACGGCTGCGGCGAAGAGCACGGCGATGACGAGCACGATGGCGAACCCGGCGATCCCCGCCTGCACGCGTGCGCCAAACGCCCAGGCGATGCCGATGAACAGCACGGCCTGGAACGCGCCCAGGGCCATTGACGCGCCGAGGCGCCCGGTCAGGATGGCCACGCGCGAGGTGGGGGAGGCCACGAGGCGGTCGAAGAACCCGCCCTCGATATCGGTGGCGAATGCCGCCCCGGCGCTGGTGCCGGCGATCAGCACCCCCTGGATGACCGCGCCGCACACCGCGAAGTCGAGGAAGCCCCGCACCGGCGGGAACCCGGGGACGGCGCCCGGTGCGCCCCCGAACGAGGCGGTGAAGATCGCCATCAGCACGAGGGGGAAGAACAGGGCCGGGAACCATGCCTGGGGCAGGCGGATGGTGGTGATGATCGACCGCCATGCGAGCGCGGCGGTCTGCCGCAGCGCGGGCGCGGCGGCCGTCATGCCGGGAGGGGCGCCTCGCCCGCGCCCTCCAGGTGGCGCCCGGTGCAGGCGAGGAAGACATCATCGAGGGTGGGCTCGGCCAGGTCGATGGCCTGGAACTGCACGCCGGCCTCGTCGAGGGCGCGTACGGCGTCGGCCATGGCCGCGGAGCCACCCGGAAGGCGCACCCCCGCTCCGCCGGACACCGATCCGGGCACCACCCGGCCGAACCGCGCGAGCACGCGCGCGATGTCGTCGGGGGATGAACCCTCCGCCGCGGTCACGGTGAGCAGCGGATCGCCGATGCCCGCCTTCAGCGCGGCGGGCGACCCGTCCGCGACGATCCGGCCGCCATCGATGATCGCCACCCGGTCCGCGAGCTGGTCGGCCTCCTCCAGGTACTGGGTGGTGAGGAAGATCGTGGTGCCGTGCTCGCGGTTGAGGCGGCGAACCTCCTCCCACAGCGCGACGCGCGAGGTGGGATCGAGCCCCGTGGTGGGCTCATCGAGGAAGAGCACGACCGGCTCGTGCACCAGCGACAGCGCCAGGTCGAGGCGGCGCCTCATCCCCCCCGAGTAGGTGCCGACGCGGCGGTCGGCGGCATCCTCCAGGCCCACGCGGCCGAGGAGGTCATCGGCCCGCGCCCGGCAGTCCGCCCGTGGCAGGCCGTGCAGCACGCCCTGGAGCCGCAGCAGCTCGCGGCCGGTCATGTAGGGATCGATGGCGGCGTCCTGCAGCGCCACCCCGATCCGCCTGCGCACCGCGTCCGGGTCCTCCTGCACATCGTGCCCCGCGACGCGCGCAGTGCCCGCGGTGGGCCGGAGCAGCGTCGTGAGCATGCGCACGGTCGTGCTCTTGCCCGCGCCGTTGGGGCCGAGGAAGCCGAAGATGCCACCGGAGCCCACCCGCAGGGTGACCCCGTCCACGGCACGGACCCCTCCCTTGTACTCGCGCACCAGATCGTGTGTCTCGACGGCGGGCGCGGTCACGACCGGCACCCTACAGGCGCGATGCCGGGGTGCATGCCGGCGCTAGAGTCACACCCATGGGAAAGGCGGAGGATCAGGCCGAGCGGCTCGCGCGGCTCGCGCGCGAGGCTCATGAGCGCGCCCGGGCCCACGACCTCGCCGCCGATGGCGGGGAGGCCAGCGACGCGCATCATCACCCTGCCGAGGCGGCCACCGATGCCGAGGCGCGCGAGCGTGACCTGCAGGCCCACCTGCGGCTGCGCGAGGAGGAGGAGCGCCTCCTCCGGTTGGCCGAGGCCGCCCAGCGCGGGGAGTACGGAATCTGCATCGACTGCGGGGAGCCGATACCCGAGGCCCGCCTCGAGATCGTCCCGGACGCGGAGCGCTGCGTGGCGTGCCAGCAGGCCGCGCCCGGCGGTCGCCGCCACTAGTCGGGGCCGGATGCGGACGTGACCGGGCGCGCGAGGCGCCAGAGCGCAGCGACACCCACGCCCCACACGAGGCCCGCCACGGCCACGTGGAACACCACCACCTGCCACGGCAGCTGCAGGTTCCACTGGACCTCCCCGATCACCACCTGGGCGATGAAGAGCGGGATGAACCACAGCGCGGGCAGCATGAAGCCGCGATCGGAGCGTCGACCGCGAGCCACCACGGCGATGACGATTCCCACGATCCCGAGGAGGATGACCGCGCGTACGTGCCAGTACGCCGCGGTGTCCAGCGTGCCGTACCGCTCGATCACGTCTGGGTCGCCCGAATGGGGCCCGGCGGACGTCGTGAGCACGCCGCTCACCAGCACGGTGATGAGGGCCAGGGCGCCGAGCGCGGCGAGCCACGCCGACCGTGTAGCGACCGCACGGCGGATGCCCTGCGCCACGTCGCTTGCGCCGGTGAAGGCGATGACGCCTGCGGCGAGGGCAATGAGTGACAGCACGAAGTGCGAGGCCACCAGGAGCGGGTGGAGCTCGAACACCACGGTGATGGCCCCGAGGGGGACCTGCCCCACGGTTGCCACCGCCGCGATGATCGCAGCGATGCGCGTGGCGGTGGTGGCGGGGCGGGACGAGGCGGCGACGATCGCTGCCAGAACGGCCACCAGCATCACCACCCCCGACAGCAGGCGGTTCGTGTACTCGATCCAGGCGTTTGCATCCATCGCCGGGATGACGCTGGTGTTCTCGCAGAGCGGCCAGTCCGTGCAGCCGAGGCCGGAGTCCGTGAGGCGCACGATGCCGCCGCTCGGGATGATGATCCACAGGAGCACCATCGCCGTGCCCGTGACGCCGCGCAGGCCGCGCGCGGAGGTCAGGGCGGCCCAGGCCCGGCGGATCGCGCCGGGCGGCGGGGATGATCCGGAGTCGGTGGTCACGTGGCGATCGTAGAGCGGGATCCCGTGCCGCGGGGCGTGACGACCGTCCGTGACGCGGGTGACGAGCCGCCCCCGCGCGGGCTGGGCGCGGGCCTCGGGGTGACGGTGCTGGCCATCGGCATGGCCGTGGCGTTTGGCGCGGGGGCCGAGTCGGCGGTGGAGACGGCGGTGAAGGTGGTTGACGCCCAGTCGCAGGCGCCGGCCGCGGGCGCACCCCGCACCACGCCCGGTGGCCGGCCGCTGGCACGCGCTTTCGGGGTGACGTTCCCGGATCTCGCCCCCCGGCTGGGCTGGCGACCCACGGGCCGCCGCGACGACATCGTGGACGGCCGCCGGGTGGCCACCGTCCAGTACGGCCGCGCGGGCCGGCGCCTGGCCTACTCGATCGTGGATGGACCGCCGCTGCTCCCGCCCCCCGGGGCCGCCACGGTACCGGTGCGCGGCCCGCGCACGTTCCAGTTCGAGGCAGGCGGCCGGGTGGCGGTGCTCGCCAGGCGTGCGGGGCGCTCCGTCGTGGTGTCGGGCACGGGCGTGCCCCGCGTGGCGATCGTGCGTGCGGCGAGGG
>CAZPAT010000104.1:0-5159 GCA_964584485.1 uncultured Bifidobacterium sp. | reverse complement strand
CCAGGACCTTGGGATTAAAAGTCCCCTGCTCTGACCAACTGAGCTAACGGCCCGGGGGAAGGGTATAGGGGTCGCGCCCGCCCGGCGGCGCGCCGCGCGGAGTGGTACGAAACAGGCATGACGTTCACCGCTCTCGCCGACAAGCAGGCCCGTGAGTACATGGCGCCCCTCACCGCCGTGGTGGGGCCCATGCATCACCTTGCCGATGCCGCCCGGGTCATGATCGAGGAGCGTGCGGGATCGGTGATCGTGCTGGACGCCTCGCTTGCCGGGCCCGGGCTGCTGTCCGAGCGCGATCTGGCCGTGGCCATCGCGGCCGGTGCGGACCCGGCCACCGATCGCGTGGAGCAGTGGATGCGCCACGACATCGCGAGCATCAGCCCCGACACCACGCTGGAGTCGGCCGCGCGCACCATGCTGCGCCAGGGCGTGCGCCACTGCGTCGTCGTGGATGGCGCCGAGGCGGTCGGCGTCATCTCGCTGCGCTACCTCATCGGGCTCGTGCTGGGAGAGGACGCCCAGTTGCCGCCGCCCCCGGGCTTCGGCATCTAGCCGGTCCGGCTCGTCCGCTGGGGCGCCAGCCGCGTCCACCATGCGGGCCGCCCCGGGCGCTGCGCCTGTGCCCACCGCTCCGCCTCGCCCGCGATGCGCGTGATGGAGGCCGCGATGGTATCCAGCATGTCCACGGTGCTGGCGAGCCCCTTGGTCCACTCTCCCGTGGCCTCCGCGTGGGCAAGGGCGTCGTGCGCGGTGTCGAGACAGGCTGTGAGGTCGCCGGGGTCGTCCGGCGTGCGGCCGGCGTCCAGCGCGCCCGCGATGTCGTCGAGAGCGGCGGTGAGGGTGTGCTGCACGTGCTCGGCGCCGGGGATGGCCACGCCCTGCAGCGGGATGCGACCAGCCAGGGTGCCGATGTCGCGCACCAGTTGCATGGTGGATGCCTCGAGCGCGGCGAGGGGGTCGGGGCGCGAGAAGGCCTCGATCGACTCCGCCATGCGCGCCTGGGTCACGCGCGCCGCCTCGTCGATCGCCAGCATCGCGGCGCGATTGCGTTCGGTCATGCTGCCGCGCGAGATCGCACCGCCTGCCACGCCCAGTGCGCCCTCGAGGTCGTGGGCAGCCGCCCGGAGCGCGCGGGCCAGGGCCGCGGGCAGCGCGGAGCCACCCTTGCTGGGCCACAGCACCGTGGCGATGGCGAGGCCCGCGGCGCATGCGATGCCCGTGGCGATCAGGCGCTCCAGCGCGATGGAAGGATCGAGGCGCGACCCCAGCACTGCCAGCATGAGCGACAGCGGGGTGAACAGCACCACGAACCACATGTAGTTGACCGGCTGCAGCCACGCAGCCAGTGCACCGATGGTCACGATGGCGGCGGCCAGGGCCCAGGGGTCGCCGGTCAGGGCCACCAGCAGCACCAGGGCGAGCACGGCGCCCAGCGCGGTGCCCCCGGCCCTCTGGGCGGTTACCTGGATGGAATCGCCCAGGGTGGGGCGCAGCACGCCCACCAGCGCGATGGACACCCACTGGCCATGGGTGACGCCGAGGATCGGGGTACCGGCCAGCGCGGTGAATGCGCCCACCGACAGCCCGGCGGCGATGCCCAGGCGGAGGCCGTGGCGCAGCGCCGTGGAGTGCGGGTCGAGCGCCGCAGCCAGCGACGGCCGGGCCACCGGGCGGCGGGGCCGGTCCACCGTCACGCGGGGCGGGTCGGGCAGCGACAGCGCGTCCATGGCGTCGTGCAGGCGCCGTCTCAGGCGGTGCGCAGCCCGGGCACGCCCCCGGGCCACCAGCGCGTTGTGCAGGGCCGGCCCGGTCAGCCCATCGGTGTCCGGCGCCAGCGCGCGCAGGCGATCCACGGATGCATCGAGGCCACGGGCATCCGGCGCGTGGTGGGCATCCACCACCCCGGCGGCGATTCCCCGTGCCACATGACCCACCTGCTGCAGCACATCGTCCATCGCGGCGCGCACGCCGGGCGCGGACTTCTCCCGTCGCCGCTCGTCCTCCACCGCGCTTACCAGCGACACCACGCGCGATCCGGCAACGATCACCGCCCACAGCCGCGCGGAGCGCCCCGACCAGCCGGCGCGCCTGCTGCGCACCGACGACACGGTGTCCCGGGCCTGCTCCAGCGCGGCCAGCGCCGACTCGCGCAGCCGGTCCACGTCGGGGCGGGACGCCAATTCGGCCACGGCCAGCCAGGCGGTGGCCACCGCCACGTCGGCCGGTGCATAGGGTGCAACCGGCCACGGGATGATGGCCAGCAGCACCACCCACGCGCTGCCCAGGGCCACGGCCGCCACGGAAGGGCCGAGCGCCGGGGCGGGCGAGAACGCCTGGGCGATGATGAACAGGATGAGCGCGGCAGGCCCGATGGAGGCGGGCACCGACCCCCACGCGGTGGCCACCCCGGCGGCGATGCCCAGCACGAGCATGGTGAGGCCCGCGGCCACCGCATGGCCCGAGCACGCGAGCGCCAGCATCAGCACCACCACGTTGAGGGCGGTCATGGCCGCATACACGCGCAGGTGGCGGCCGTAGCCACCGCCGGGTTCCACCAGCGACGTGAAGAACGCGGCGAGTGCTGCCAGCACCGCAAGGTCGCGCCGGTCGATGGCGATGCCGATGGCAAGCGGCGCCGACAGCGCCAGGGCCATCCGCAGCGCGCCGAGCGGCGCCGGGCGGCCCACCCCCGGGCCCAGCATCCGCCGAACCAGCCACCGGGCGCGGCGGCCCTCCAGGCGCAGTGCGCGCGACACGGTGCGGCTCCCATCCATTCCCGTAAGTGTCGTCGGTAGGGTTGCGTCATGGCCCTGCTGAGCGACGACGACATCACCACCGCCCTCGCCCTCCTGCCGGGCTGGGCGCTGCAGGACGGCGCGCTGGTGAAGCAGTACGTGTTCCCCGAGGGGTTCATGCCCGCGATCGCCTTCGTCGATCGCGTGGCCGTGGCGGCCGAGGCCGCCGATCACCATCCCGACATCGACATCCGGTGGAACGCCATCACGCTGCGGCTGGTCACGCACGACGAGGGCGGCATCACCGGGAAGGACACCGCCCTGGCCGCCGAGTGCGACCGACTGGCCCTCGCGTGACGCTGGACCCCGGCGCCATGCTGCGACGGGCCGCGTTCCGCATGGATCCGGAGCGTGCCCACGAGGCCGCGCTTCGCGCGTTGCAGGTGGGAGGCCCCGCGCTCGTGGCAGGTGCATCGTGGATGGCGCGGCGCGACGGCACGGTGGGCCAGCAGCTCATGGGGCTGTCGTTCGAGGGGCCGGTGGGTCTGGCCGCAGGGTACGACAAGTACGGTCGCGCGGTGCGGGCATGGGGGCGGCTGGGCTTCGGGTTCGCCGAGATCGGCACGGTCACCGCCCGCGCCCAGCCGGGAAATCCGCGGCCACGGCTGTTCCGGCTTCCGGCGGATGAGGCCATCGTCAACCGCATGGGCTTCAACAACGACGGAGCCGCCGTCACGGCCCGCCGCATCGCCGATGCCCGGCGCGGGTCCGGGGCCGGTATCCCCATCGGCGTGAACATCGGCAAGTCGAAGGTCGCCCCGCTGGAGCGCGCGGCGGAGGATCACCTGGCGTCGTTCCGGCTGCTTCGGGGCGTTGCGGACTTCGTGGTGGTCAACGTGTCGTCGCCCAATACGCCCGGGCTCCGCGAGCTGCAGGACCGCGCGCACCTCACGGCCATCCTGGGCGCGCTGCGTGATGAGGATGCCGCCATGCGCCGCTACGACGGCCGCGCACCGATGCCGTTCTTGGTGAAGCTGGCCCCCGACCTTCCCGATGCCCAGGTGGAGGACGCCGTGGACCTGGCTGGCGAGCTGGGGCTCGCCGGCATGGTGCTGACCAACACCACAATTACGCGCGACGGACTTGCCGACGCCGATGCACCTGCCGCCCGCGAGCAGGGCGGGCTGTCCGGGCCGCCGGTGCGCGCACGCGCAGATGAGGTGATGCGGCTGGCCGCGCGGCGGGCGGGGGGCGCCCTGGTGCTGGTGGGCGTGGGCGGCATCATGGATGCCGACGATGCGTGGCAGCGCATCGCGAGCGGGGCCTCGCTCGTGGAGGTGTGGACCGGGCTGGTGTATCGCGGGCCGCTGATCGCGCGCGACCTCACCCTGGACCTCATGCAGCGCATGCGCGACGAGGGCGCATCGCACATCTCGGAGGTCGTCGGCAGCGCGTTGGGGGCCTGATGGGCCTCATCCCGCAACTCGCCATCGTCCTGGTGGCGGTGGCCGTGATGTCGGTGCTGGGCATGCGCCTGAGCATCTCGGCCATTCCGCTGTTCATCCTGGCGGGCGTGGCGCTGGGCCCCTCCGAGCCGTTCCCGGGCTGGATCGAGATGAGCGACCCGCTCTTCCTGCTGGGCGAGATCGGGGTGATCCTGCTGCTGTTCTACCTGGGACTGGAGTTCTCGCTCGAGCGCATCCTGCAGGCGCGCAAGCTGGTGCTCACCGGCGGCATCGTCGACCTCGTCATCAACGGCGGGCTGGGCCTGGGCCTGGGGTTCCTGCTGCTGGGTCCGGGCCCCGAGGCGGTCCTGATGGCGGGGCTCATCTACATCTCGAGCAGCGGGGTGATCACCCGGGCGTTGTTCGACTTCCGCCGCCTCGCGGACGACGAGACCGACCTGGTGCTGGGCACCCTGGTGTTCGAGGACATCGCCATCGCGATGTTCCTGGGCGTGGCGTCGGGCCTCGCGGTGGGCACCGCCGTGAGCGGCACGGCGGTGACATGGCGCGTGCTGGTGGTCGTCGTCTTCGTGGGCGCCTTCCTCTACGCCAGCCACAAGCTGCCCAGGGTCATCGATCACATCGCCACCAAGATCGAGCGCGAGCGCCTGGTGCTGGCGGCGCTTGCCCTGGTGATCGGCTCGGCGGCCCTGGCCGAGGAGGCCGGGCTGTCGGCGCCGGTCGGCGCCCTGCTCGCGGGCATCCTGCTGTCGGAGACCGAGGTGCGTGACCGCATCGAGCGCCACCTGTTCGGCCTGCGCGACTTCACCGCGGCCATCTTCTTCTTCACCTTCGGCCTGCAGATCAACCTCGGGTCGCTGGGCGATGTGTGGGACTGGCTGCTGCTGGGCGTGGTCGTCGCCATCACCGGCAAGCTGGCCGCGGGCTGGATCGCCGGCCGGATGACCGGATTCAGCAA